>NZ_JBVVQA010000010.1:0-60712 GCF_055811455.1 Mesorhizobium sp. WSM4845 | reverse complement strand
TTTTCCCGGGCGGGCGTTTATTGTTTTTTGCCCGGGGGGGGGGTTTTGGGTGATTGCCCGGGCGGCGGGTTAATGGTGGGGGCGGGGGGTTTGGCCCCCCCCCCCCGCGGTTCCTAAAATCTCAACCTACATGCCGAGCGAGGCCTTGTAGAGCTTGATCTGGTTTTCACGGCCGATCTGGTCGGTCAGCTTCTCCCAGGCGGCTGCAATGGCGTCGGCGCCTTCCTGTGCCGTCATCTTGCCGGCAAATGTATTGGCCAGGATGTCCTCGGCGGCGCTGTAATATTGGAAGATGCCGGGGATACGCGGCTCGATCGCGGCGTTCGGATGGTTGTAACTGTCGGCCTCCGACTTCAGATATGAGGTGATGAAGGCCTCGTCGTAACCGGCCGCCACCCATTCCGGAACGTCGAAATGCGAGTTGCGGTAAGGCTGGAAGCCGGACGGATACGCCGCGCACCAGAGCGACAGGTCCTTGCCGCCGAGATGGGCCGCGGCCGACCATGCCGCCTTCTTCTTCTTTTCATCCGAATCGACACGAGCCATGACGTAGACGCCCCAGCCGAGATAGGCGCAGTTCGGCGCATGGTTCGGGCCGCTGGCGAGTTTGTCCCACTGGCCGGTCTTGGAATTGTAGACGTCGTCCGAGCCGGGCAGGATCGAGAAGCCGGTGACGTCGCCGACGACAGAACTGTCGTTGGTCTTGACGTTGGAGCCGACGTCGCCCCACCAGGTGACCATCGAACCGGTGCCGGCCAGGAACTGCTGGAAGGCCGTGGTGTTCGGGTCGGCGTTGATCTGATCGGCAGGCTCGGACGGCAGCGCGTCGATCACGTCCTGGATCGCCCGCACCCAGGCTGGATTGTTGATGCGCGGCTTCATCGTATCGGCGTCGAACAGCCAGGCCTTGTCGTCGGGATGCTTGGCATAGGCGCTGGCGCGGCTGCCGAGGAAATAGAAGCCGAAGCCACCCCAGGCCTTGGGCGCGTCGAGATAGCCAAAAACATCCTGGCCCTGGAACTGCTTGCCCTTGAGGAATTTTGTCACCGCCTGCACCTGCTGCCAGGTCTTCGGCACGCCCCATTCACCGCCACCGCCGCCGTCCTTCCACGCCTTGGCGAGGTCGGCATCGGCAAACACGTCGGTGCGGTAGTTGAAATTGTGCGCGTCGCCGTCGACGGTCACGCGGTACTGCTTGCCGTCCCAGGTGCCGACCGGTGGCTGCAGATAGGCCACGACGTCCTTCATGTCGATCTGGTCCTTGACCCAGTCCGGCATTTCGGAGGTCAGGCCCTTGCCGCAGACGTCGCCTTCGAACGGCGCGCCCATCTCGATGATGTCGAAATCGACGGTGCCGGTGGCGATCGACTGCTGCAGGCGAGCGTTGTAGTCCGCCTGCGCCAGGTCGATCCAGTTGATCTTGGCGCCGGTATAGGTCTCCCACGGCTTCAGGAAGCCGCGAAACAGCACATTGTGCAGGTTCTGGTTGTTGAGCCCCATGAAGGTGAGCTGGACGCCGGCGAATTCGCCTTCCTTGACGCTGGCCTTGGTCGCCTCCAGGCAAAGCTCGCCGACCTGCTGGAAGTCGGCATCGGTCGGCTGGCCCTTGCCGACACCGGGGATCTGCAGGATCTGCGCGCGCAATTCGCTTGCCGCGGAAGCCGGGCGCGTCAGCGCGCCAAGCCCGGCGCCGGATGCCGCTGCGATCGCGGCCATGCTGGCCGCGCCCTTGAGGACATCGCGGCGAGTGGCACCCGCCCGCATGAATTGGTTGTAAAGGCTGACTTTCATTTCGTTCCTCCCAGAATCTTATGTGCTTGAATCTCTGTGGTGATTGTTCGGGTGTTTGGAGCGCTGGAAATGTTCCCCAACAACAGCGGCTCCCAGAAATAGCGGCCCAAGTTTTCCTCCGCAACGCTTCGCCTTCCGTGGTCCGACCAGCGTGCCGGCGCGCCCGGAACAGGGTCAAAACCCGAGCCCTTTCACTATTCTCACAACCAGGTGCCGTGTCAAACGCGAACAGAGTTTTTTATCTATAAAAGACTGGCTTGCCCTCGCCGTTTGCCTTGTTTAGCTTCACCGCAACGAAAGGGGGGCCGATGGCTCAAGTCGCGATCAGCAATGTGGCCAAGGCGTTCGGAACCGTCAAGGTCCTGCACGGTGTCAGCGTCCACATCGCCGACGGGCAGTTCGTGGTGCTGGTCGGCCCTTCGGGGTGCGGCAAGTCCACGCTGCTCAGGATGGTGGCGGGGCTGGAGACCGTTTCCGGCGGCACGATCGCCATCGGCGACCGTGTCGTCAACCATCTGCCGCCGGCCAAACGCGACATCGCCATGGTGTTCCAGAATTACGCGCTCTATCCGCACAAGACGGTCGAGCAGAACATGGCCTTTGCGCTGAAGCTGCGGAAGACCGATCCGGCCGATGTCGCCGAGCGGGTCAAGCGCGCCGCCGATATCCTCGATCTCAACCCCTATCTCAAGCGCTATCCGCGCCAGCTCTCCGGCGGCCAGCGCCAGCGCGTCGCCATGGGTCGCGCCATCGTGCGCAACCCGCAGGTGTTTTTGTTCGACGAGCCGCTGTCTAACCTCGACGCCAAGCTGCGCGTCCAGATGCGCACCGAGATCAAGGAACTGCACCAGCGGCTGAAGACCACCACCATCTATGTCACGCACGACCAGATCGAGGCCATGACCATGGCCGACAAGATCGTCGTGATGCGCGACGGCCGCATCGAGCAGATCGGCGCGCCGCTGGAACTGTTCGACCGGCCGGCCAATCTGTTCGTCGCAGGCTTCATCGGCTCGCCGTCGATGAACCTGCTCAAGGGCGTGGTGCGCAAGGGCGACAAGCCCATCGTCGAGATCGCCGGGACGCCGTTCCCGATGGCTGCAAGCAGCAAGGTGGAGGACGGGCGCAATATCGTCTACGGCGTCCGGCCCGAGCATCTCGAAATCCACCCCGACGGCGTGCCGGCGAAGATTTCCGTCGTCGAGCCGACCGGTTCCGAAACGCTGGTGTTTCTGCGTTTCGGCGAGGGCGAGATGGTGGCGCTGTTCCGTGAGCGCCACGACTTCAAGCCGGGCGACACGCTGCATCTGAAACCGCGGCTCGACCAGGTCCATCTCTTCGACGCAGAGACCGGCAATCGTCTCTAAAACACTTTGAATTGCGCATGATCTTGTCCGAAAACCGACAACGTTTCGGGATCATGCGCCAGCTTCGCATCAAAAAGCCCGTTCGGGAGGGAACTATGCTCAAAGGGATCAATCCGCTGCTCAACGCCGACGTGCTCCAGGCGTTGCGGGCGATGGGCCATGGCGACGATCTGATCATCGCCGACACCAACTTCCCCTCCGATTCGGTCGCCCGCCAGACCGTGCTCGGCCGGCTGCTGCGCATCGATGCGCCGGCGGCTGACGTGGTCAAGGCGGTGCTGTCGCTTTATCCGCTGGACACTTTCGTCGACGATGCCGCGGCTCGCATGGAGATCGTCGGCAAGCCGGACGAAATTCCCGCCGTGCAGCAGGAAGTGCAAGACGAGATCGATGCTGCGGAGGGCAAGGCCTGGCCGATGATTTCGGTCGAGCGCTACGCCTTCTACGAACGTGCCAAAAAGGCCTATTGCGTCATCCAGACCGGCGAGCGCCGCTTCTATGGCTGTTTTGCCTTCCGCAAGGGCGTCGTGGCGCCGGACGCGGAGTAGCGGGATGCCAGGCAAGCCTGCGGTCGTCAAGCCTGTCGTCATACTGGGCGTCTTCGTCGCCGACACTGCCTACCGCGCCGCCCGCCAACCGCGCATGGGCGAGACGATCCTCGGTACATCCTTCACCCTCGGCCCGGGCGGCAAGGGCTCCAACCAGGCGGTTGCAGCCGGCCGTCTCGGCGCCGACATCACCTTTCTGACGCGCCTTGGCGTCGATCCCTTTGCCGATATGGCCAGGCAGACCTGGACGCAGGCCGGGGTGAAGAGCGCCGTCATCGACACGCCGGAGAGTTATACGGGTGCGGCCTATATCTTCGTCGAGGAGACGAGCGGCAACAACGCCATCATCGTCAGCCCGGGTGCGGCGATGCTGATTTCGCCAGACGACATCGAGGCTAACGCCGGCCTGATCCGCTCGGCCGGCGTCTTCGTCACGCAGCTCGAGCAGCCGATCCAGGCGGCGATGCGGGCTCTGGAGATCGCACGCGGGGCAGGGGTGACGACCATCCTCAACCCGGCGCCGGCAGCAAAGCTTCCTGACCGCATCTACACGCTCTGCGACTATGTCACGCCCAACGAGACCGAGGCCGAGGAACTGACCGGCATCAAGGTTTCGTCCATCGACGACGCCCGCCGCGCCGCCGATCGTTTGCTTGGAAAAGGCGCCGGCGCGGTTATCGTGACGCTCGGCGAACAGGGCGCGCTGCTGCACACGGCCAGCCGCTCCGACCATGTTGGCGCGATCAAAGCCGGTTCCGTGGTCGAGACCACCGGCGCCGGCGACGCCTTCAATGGCGGCCTGGCCGCAGCACTTGCGAGAGGCGTGGACCCGCTGCAGGCGGTCCGCTTCGCCTGCGCCGTTGCTGGCATCTCGGTGACGCGGCGGGGCACGGCGCCGTCGATGCCGACGCTGCAAGAGGTCGAGGCGCTGCTCGCCAAGGCCGAAGCTGATCTCCCCCCTTGAGGGGGAGATGTCCGGCAGGACAGAGGGGGCGCCTCGCTGCGCCATCAAAGGTTCTGCACCGTCGTGACATCAGTCCGTTCCGACCACGGTGACATATTAGGCACAGTTAATATGAATCGGCAAACCTGGCTTGCGTCTTTGGCACAGGTGTCCCGTAATGGATCACTGGGTCTGGCGCCGCAATTGCACGGTCAGCAATGCCGGGGGGCAATTTTGACCTGACAATCGGGGGGTGATTGGGGGACCCCCGCCGCTTCGCAAATGGAGCGGCGGGCTCTTTCACCGCACCACACCGTCACAAGCCGCCGACGGACCGGAATGTTTCTCGCGGAGGCGATCTAGCCGCGAACGCCGGACAATTCGCGGACCTCCGCCCGCAGCGCCTGCAACTCCGCCAGGATCATGGCCTGATCGCTATGCAGCGTCGCCCTGTCGGCCGATTCCACGGCTTCATGCTCGGCCTCCATCGCCGAAACGATCACGCCGATGAACAGATTGAGCACGGTGAACGAGGTCGCGATGATGAACGGGATGAAGAACAGCCAGGCCGCCGGATAGACCACCATGACCGGGCGCACCACGCCGTCCGACCAGCCCTCGAGGGTCATGACCTGGAAAAGCGTGAACAGCGATTCTGGTATGCCGCCGAACAGTTCGGGAAAGGACGAGCCGTAGAGCTTCGTCGCCATCACCGCAAAGACGTAGAACACCAGCCCGAGCAGCAGCATGATCGAGCCCATGCCGGGCAAGGCGGTGATGAAGCCGGTGACGACACGGCGCAGCGACGGAACGATGCTGATCAGGCGCAGCACCCGCAGGATGCGCAGCGCCCGCAGCACCGAGAGAGAGCCGGTCGTGGGGATGAGCGCGAAACCGACGACGAAGAGGTCGAAGATGCGCCATGGATCGCGGAAGAAATGCGTCCTGTAGACGACCAGCCGGATCGCGAGTTCGAGCACGAAGACGCTGAGGATGGCGCGGTCGATAGCCGTCAGAAGCGGGCCAAAGGCAGCAATCGCGTCGGGCGAGGTTTCGAGGCCGAGCGTGACGGCGTTGATCAGGATCAGGACCATGATCGCGAGGTCGAAGCGGCGCGATTCGATGAGCGATTTCAGGGCATCCAAGGCTTCTTCTCCGTTAGAGCATCGGACCCGAAAATGGGAACCGGGTTCGGGAAAATCCAATGCTCAAACCCATATGGCCGGCTTGTGGCGCACCGGATACAAAAAGTCGAAACAGCCGAAGAATGCTGCGGCTAAGCTGCTGATCTCCCCCTCAAGGGGGGAGATTGGCCGTTATCGCCGTTTTCACCAATCACCAGCGTTGCAACGCGCTAGGAACCATGCGGGGAGCAGCGGGTTTGGCTTAGATGCCGACACGTTCGGTCCACCCATTCTCCAAGGAGAACACGATGACATCAGCAAGCAAGACCACAGCAATTGCCGCGGCGTTGGCTATGCTGGCTTCGCCGGCGCTACCCCAGACGAGCTCGCCTGCGCCCGCCGCACCTGCACAAGGTTCACAGCCGTCGCCAGGCGGGCCAACCGAAGACTCCATGCGCCAAACGATGCGCGAGATGATGACTGAGATGCTGGAGGAGAGAATGCAGCATCGCCGCCCGCGAGCAGAGCAGCGAGGTGACGACCGTTGGCATCGCGATTTCCGAAGGCATGACCGGCGCCATATGGGAGGCGGGATGATGCATGGCGCACGGATGCGAATGATGTTCGCCATAGTCGACGCCAACGGCGATGGGGCGCTGTCTCAAACCGAGGTTCAGGATTTTGTCGAGCGGATATTCAGCGCCGTCGACGAGGACGCCGATGACAGCATCGACAGGGAGGAAATTCGATCCTTCTTCCACGGAGGCGCTGACGGAACGGGTGAATAAATCACTGCAAGATCTTGCGCGTTCCTGGACAAGAATTCGGGAAAGGAATTCGGAAATGGCTGGTCTCGTTGCCAAATTTGTCGGGAAAACCCCGGCGCCTCGCAAGGGCATGGCTAGTCCCAGACTGAGTGAGAAAGCCTTCAAGGCGAGGTACAAGCAGCAATTCGTCGATCCAGCGTTCGAACCGTTCGCCCAGTCGATTGAGCAAATCGCTTCGATCGCCTGGCAGGCTTACGCGGATTCCCGCAAGAGCCCGATCACGAGGAAAGCCGGTCTTGGGTTCAGCGACCCCGACTACGATCTGTCCGTCGATTGGATTGCGGCGCACGAGGCGGTGCTACAGGCGCAGCGTCGGTACGAGGACCTAACGGCGCCGCCGCGTCTGTTGATCATCAACGGGTCGTCGCGCAGCGACCACACCTGTCCCGGCGAGATGTCGAAGAGTTTCCGGCTCGCCGAAATCGCCCGTGAGACCATCGACAAGGAAACGAGACTTGCGGTCGAAATTCTCGATCTGTCGCGGCTTGCTTCCGAATACGGGAGGAACATCCATCCGTGCAAGGCGTGCTTTTCGACGGCCGCTCCGCTCTGCCATTGGCCCTGTTCCTGCTATCCCAACCATTCGCTTGGGCAAGTTCAGGACTGGATGAACGAAATCTACCCGATGTGGGTCGCCGCCCACGGCATCATGATCATCTCGCCGGTGAATTGGTATCAGGTTTCTTCGCCTGTCAAACTGATGATGGACAGGCTTGTCTGCGCGGACGGCGGCAATCCGGACCCCTCGCTGACACAAGGAAAGGATGCGGCAAAGGCAAAGGAGGTAGAACTGGCCGGGTGGGACTATCCGCGTCATCTGGCAGGAAGGCTGTTTTCTGTGATCGTGCACGGCGATGTCGAAGGTGCGGAGAATGTGCGGCATTCCATCGCCGACTGGCTGCGCTTCATGAAGTTGTCGCCGGCCGGCCCAAGCGCCGAGCTCGACCGCTACATCGGCTACTGGAAGCCGTACGCTACAAGCCATGAGGAACTCGATGCCGACGAGACAATCCAGGAAGAGGTCCGCAACGCCGCCCGCTCGCTCGCCGAAGCCGTCGTCGAACGTCGGTCGGGCCGTTTCCGTCAGATCGGCATCGGCCTGGAAGACCCGCGGCAAAAATAGGAACACTAGCTCAGAACGGCGATCCGCAAGCGGTGATGGGCCAGATCGAACAGGTTTCTGAAAATCAGGCCAAGCGCTGAAATTTATCGGGCGCCAAGGTCGACCCGAATATCTGAATTGCCGGTCCGGCATTCAGAGTTTTTTACATTTCCAATCAGCTAAGTGATTGAAAATGGCGCGAGTGACGGGGCTCGAACCCGCGACCTCCGGCGTGACAGGCCGGCACTCTAACCAACTGAGCTACACCCGCGCAAGACGAGCACGGTCAGCCGTGTTCGTCGTTGGGGCGGTGGATAAGGCGTAAGCCACCGGGTGTCAAGCGGAGCGCGACAGCATAACAGCAAACAGCAGAAGGTTTTTTGACGAGCCGGATTTTGCCGCCGAAAACCACCAGCGGCGAGGCCGTCGTGCGCTCATTTGGCCTTGCGAACCCCGTCCTAACTGCTTAAAGGTCCGCCCCGGAGCGGGCGATTAGCTCAGTTGGTAGAGCGCTTCGTTTACACCGAAGATGTCGGCGGTTCGAGCCCGTCATCGCCCACCAAATTTCTTAAGGAAATCCGCACAGTTACCAGCTTCCAGATCTCGGTGACCTCAGCAACCGCCACCGAAACCGCCACCGATACAAGCCTTGAAAAGGTAGCGCTGGTCCAGCGTACTTGACTGGCAACCCGCAAGTCCTGATCCTGCATCGGGGGATGATGGGGATTCAGGCATGGGCTGGCGGGCTGAAAGAGCTTACGAAGAGGCGCAGGCGAAGGCATTCCACCAGTGGCAGGCCTCGCTGAAACGAGCGGAATACTGCATGGGACCGGTGGCGGCACTTCGTTGCCGGGGCTGCGACCGCCGCCATTTCATGCGGTCGCGGGATACCTCGACCGTGAGGGCATTCCACGCATGCGGGTCTTCCTGGACAAGCTCAAAGAAGGCTTGCAGAGCGGCGTCACTGGCAACGGTGATGTCCGTTCCTAGTCACCGGTACGATGGGATGCCGGGGCGGCGGACCTGACGGAAGCCCTTGCCGCCACGACGATGCGTTTCGCCACATACCGTTTACGTCTCACATCAGGCTTGGTCTTTGGGCCTAGTTGAGAACCATTCGGCGGTGCAACTGTGTGTCGATCGAGTCGAACACTAGAACCGGCACGAAACCAGGACGGACATATCTCAGACCATAGCCGATCACGGTTCCATCGGCCGTGACTTCTTCGATTTCCAGCACGGCATCGTTGGGCAAGCTCAGGTAATCACCACCCAACTCCCGGGGCCTTAGCCCGAAGCTACCGATCTCGAATTCCCGCTGCACCGCCTCGACTGCAACGCTGTGCAGAGGATGCTCACGTGTGATGATATCAAGCAATTCAAACTCGTTTCCACCCTGTCGTTCCACCTGCACCATTCGGGGAAGCTGGCTCAGCACCTCAGCGTGATCCCGCAGGAACGGAATGGGATCAAATAGGCTGGCGATCTCAAAAGACTTCGTCCTAGATATGGGTAAATCGGTCGCTTCGATCGTTTGCTCCGTGCCGTCGGGACTCCTCTCTACGATCCTGACCTTCAACAACTTGTTCGGCAACACCGATATAACAGCGGTCACTCGCCTGTCGTCGCTGTCCCACACGCCACGCCACATCTCTGGGCTGGAGAAACGGAACGACTGTGAATCGATGTTTGACGGCGGCGTAGAAGAAAATGGAATCGTTGTGGAGGCAGCCGGAGCGGTATTCGTCACCTCGATGTTCAAATGCCAGTGAAAGTCACCGTAAGGCTGAGTGAAGATCTGTCCGACGGACCAGAATACCAGCCATGGAAGGCTCTGCGCTTCCGCTAGCTCGTCGTGTGGCGAGAAGAAGTTGGTCCGCTTAACCGAGATCGTGGCCGGGGTCGTGTCCCGCGTGTCGAACTCTCCGGACCCAGGGGCGATGGTCGGATCAAAACGCATTGTCTCGACACTCGCACCCCTACGCGGTGACCAATAGGGCAGGAAGTGTGAGATTTTGAAGAACTCACTGGTTCCGCTTGTGTTCGTGGTTCGGAAGGCGACCCATCCTTCTGTGCCCGTCATGATGCTGCTCAGAATGGGAATGTCGCCCCCGGACTCCGCTTGATAGTGGCCTGATTGGCCGGGGTTGATAAGTCCAGCTGCCTGGGAAGGAAGGCTTCCCTCAGCCCACTCACCGTGATCAAGATGATCCTTTACCCACCTGATGGGGGCTTGGCCGGAATTTTTGATCGTGCACCTAAAGAGACGCGCTGTCATAACACCCTCCTCGAGCTAACCTCTCTATTTATTCTCCATGAAAGCAAGCACTGAAAGCTAACGGCAACTTCCCACTGGCACGTTCTTATTGCGCGCCAGAGGAAAATAGGAACTCAAACTATTGTGCTATTTGTACTCCTTAATTTTCTTATGTCTAGGAGTAGGTTAATTGGCACACGAAGTGGACGACCAAGAGTTGCATTTCCTTAGAAAGTATGATTGCTGCTTAAGCTATTATTAACCATGTGTCGGCCGAAATAATCCGGTTAACGCTTGTGGAAACCATTCAAGCTTATGTCTCCTACCTCACCGATATATGAGTCAAACCAATGTGCGGATTCGGGGGCTATTTCGGGTCGATCCGGGATGCGGAAGCTTTGCTTGCGCGGATGATCGCTGCGATCGCCCATCGCGGGCCGGATGAGCAAGGGAAGTTTGTGGCAGCCGACGCCGGGCTCGGCCATGCGCGGCTGTCGGTGATCGGGATCGGTGATGGCCAGCAGCCGATGTCGGACGTGTCAGGCAATTTGACGATTGCGTTCAACGGCGAGATTTTCAACTATTTGGAACTGCGCGAAGGGCTGATCGCCAAGGGCCGGCGCTTCCGTACGTCGAGCGACACCGAGGTCATCCTGCACCTGTATGACGAGATGGGCGAAGACTGCCTGTCGCTTCTGAACGGCGATTTCGCCTTCGCGATATGGGATAACAGGCGTCGGCGCATGGTGCTTGCCCGAGACCGGATGGGTGTCCGGCCGCTGTTCTACACGAACAGGGACGGCGTGCTGTACTTCGCGTCGGAGATCAAGGCGCTGCTGAAGGTTCCCGGCGTCTCGGCCGAGATCGATCCGATCGCACTCGACCAGATCTTTACACTGTGGGCGCCGATTGCTCCCCGCACGGCTTTCCGCAACATCCACGAACTGGAGCCGGCAAGCGTGATGATCGCGACACCGGGGCAAGTCACGGTCAAGCGATATTGGCACCTCGACTATCCGCATCGGGACGCGCCGCCGAAGCTCACCAACGAGGACGATGCGGCCGAGGAACTGCAGGCGCTTTTGAGCGATGCGGTGAGGCTTCGCATGCGCGCCGACGTGCCGGTCGGTTCTTATCTTTCGGGCGGGCTCGATTCATCCCTGGTCTCGGCGCTTGCCGCCGGCATGACTCCTCTCCAGCTGCAGACATTTTCGGTGACGTTCGACAGCGCCGAGCACGACGAAAGCGCTTTCCAGATCGAGATGGCGTCAGCAATTGGCTCCCGGCACCGAACCATTGCCTGCCAGGCCGGCGATATCGCCGGCGTCTTCCCCGAAGTCATCCGCTTTGCCGAGCGGCCGATCATCCGCACCGCCCCAGCCCCGCTCTACCAGTTGTCCGGCCTCGTTCGCGAGGCTGGCCTGAAAGTGGTGCTGACCGGCGAGGGCGCCGACGAGGTTTTTGCCGGCTACGATATTTTTAGGGAAGCGCGTGTGCGTCGGTTCTGCGCACGGCAGCCGGCATCGCGCATCAGGCCACAGCTGTTCCGCAGGCTTTATCCCTATCTGCCGGGTCTGCAGCAGCAGTCCGTGGAGTATTTAGCGGCGTTCTTCGGCGCCGGCAACGCTGCGCTCGACGATCCGCTGTTCTCGCATCGGCCGCGCTTCAAGACCACGGCGGCGGCGAAGATTTTCTTTTCCGGTGACCTGCGCGCGACGTTGAAGGGCTATGATGCGGCCGAGGAACTGGTCAGCTGGTTGCCCCAGGCTTTTTCGCTATGGCACCCGCTGCATCAGGCGCAATATCTCGAAAGCCGCTTCCTGCTGCCGGGCTATATCCTGTCCAGCCAAGGCGATCGGATGGCCATGGCGCATGGGATCGAAGGACGGTTTCCCTATCTCGACCATCGCCTGGTGGAATTTGCCGCAAGACTTCCGCCTGAAATGAAGCTGAAGGGACTGGTCGAAAAGCACATATTGCGCAAAGCGGCGGGGCATCTGCTTCCCGGCGCGATCGGGGAGCGTGCCAAGCAGCCCTACCGGGCGCCGGAAGCCCGCTCCTTCGTTGGAGCCGGGGAACTGGACTATGTGCGTGATTGCTTAAGCGAAGCGAACATCGCTGCCGGCGGACTGTTCAACGCCAAGGCGGTGGCCAGCCTTCATGAGAAATGCCGCACGCAGCCAGCGTCGGGATTCCGCGACAACGCTGCCTTCGTCGGCATCCTGTCGACGCAGCTGTGGCAGAAGAATTTCACCGGCCAAGAAGCCAGTGCAGCAAGAGCAGCTTGAGGAATCCAGGGAAGGGAAAAGATGATGATAACAATCAAGGACAAGGTCAGAGCCTTCATCGTCGACAATTTCTTGTTCGGCGACACGTCTTACGAACTTGCAGATACAGCCTCGCTGATCGAGAACGACATCATCGACTCGACCGCCGTGGTCGAACTCGTGGCGTTCATCGAGGATACCTTCGGTATTGCGATGGTCGATACCGACATCGTGCCGGCCAACCTGGATTCGATTGAGCGTATTTCGTCCTTCATCAAGGCGAAAGCGCCGGCAGTCTAGGCCCGATCGGCGAGGAGCGTTCCGTGCGGATCGAACATTTTCTGGCCGCGAATGCCGCTGCCCAACCTGCCAAGACGGCATTGATCACCGGGCATAAAAGGCTGAGCTACGAAGAACTGGACGATCTCTCGAGCCGCCTTGCCGCTGCGCTTTTCGCGAACGGCGTCAGGCGCAACGACCGGGTCGTCGTTTTCATGGACAATTGCTGGGAGATCGCGGTTTCGATTTACGCCGTCCTCAAGGCAGGGGCGACCTTCATCCCGGTCAACCCATCGACCAAGGCCGACAAGCTTGCCTACATCCTTGCCGATTGCGACGCTGCCGCGATCCTCACCCAGGCAAAACTGATGCCCGTGGTCGCCGAGGCCTGCGGCGGCAACACCGGCATCTTCGTGGCTTCGACCGTCGGCGCCGATGGCCAATGCCCGGTGGGGGCTGCATCCCTGACGGACTGCCTGACGCTCGAAGCCGGGGAGATCGACCACCGCGGCATCGACGTCGATCTGGCGATGCTGATCTACACGTCGGGCTCAACCGGCCGGCCCAAGGGCGTGATGATGACGCACCGCAATTGCGACGCGGCGGCGGACTCCATCACCACCTATCTGCGCAACACGTCCGACGACATCATTCTGAATGTCCTTCCTCTTGCCTTCGACTACGGCCTCTATCAATTGCTGATGGCCGTCAGGCTCGGCGCCACGCTCGTGCTCGAAAAATCCTTCGCCTTTCCTCAAGCGATCTTTGAGCGTATCCGCGAGGAGGGCGTCACCGGTCTTCCGCTGGTGCCGACGATGGCAGCGATGATCCTGCAGATGCGTGACCTGGAACCGGGCTTCCTGCCCAGCGTCAGCTATATTTCCAACACGGCGGCGGCCTTGCCGCCGGCCCATATCGAACGTCTGCGCTGCCTTTTTCCCGGTGTCAGGCTGTATTCGATGTATGGCCAGACGGAATGCAAGCGCTGCACCTATCTGCCGCCCGAGGAGCTCGACCACCGGCCGGGTTCGGTCGGCATAGCCATTCCGAACACCGAAGCCTTTGTCGTCGACGACAACGGGCAGAGCGTGCCGCCAGGTGTGGCGGGTGAGCTGGTCATTCGCGGACCGCACGTCATGCAGGGTTATTGGCGAAACGAAGCTGCGACGGAACGAGCGCTGCGACCGGGCCCGAACCCTTGGGAGAAGGTCCTCTACACCGGTGACCTGTTCAGGACCGATGAGGACGGCTTTCTCTATTTCGTCGGCCGCAAGGACGACATCATAAAGACGCGGGGAGAGAAGGTGGCGCCGAAGGAAGTGGAAGCCGTGCTTCACGGCCATCCGGGCATCGCCGAGGCCGTTGTCGTCGGCGTGCCGGATCCGCTGCTCGGGCATGCGATAGGCGCGCTCGTCATACGCTCGGACCCGAAGCTCAGCGAAAAGGATGTCATGCGCCACTGCGCCCGTCATCTCGAGGATTTCATGGTGCCCAAAATCATAGAGTTCCGCCTGGAATTGCCGAAGACGGATACGGGCAAGGTCAGCCGCCGGCTTGCGTCGGAGATGATGGAGGCCGCGCAATGAGCGTTCGCCCCGGCGATGACGCGCCGACCATTCTGGCGCAGGCCCTGGCGATCGACCCCGGCGCCGAAACGGACAGGATCGTGACCGCCTTGCGCCAGCAGTTGCGCGGCATTCGCAAGCGCGGCCTGGTGCTCGGTCTTTCCGGCGGGATCGATTCCAGCGTTTCGGTGGCGTTGGCGGCGCGAGCCGTCGGGCCACAGAATGTACTGTGCCTCTTCATGCCGGAAAACGATTCCGATCCGGAAAGTCTGCGGCTCGGCCGGCTTGTCGCCGGCACTTTCGGTGTCGATTCTATTGTGGAGGATATCGGGCCGATCCTGCGCGCCATGGGCTGCTATCAGCGCCGCGACGCTTTCATCCGCGAATTGGTCCCGGACTACGGCGAAGGCTGGGCCTCGAAGATCGTGATTGCGAACGCCCTCGAGCATGAGGGCTACAATATTTCGTCGCTGGTGGTGCAGGACCCCGGGGGCAAGCAGACCAAACTGAGAATGCCGCTGCCGGTCTATCTCGGCATCGTCGCCGCCACCAACATGAAGCAGCGCACCCGCAAGCAGATCGAATATTTTCATGCCGACCGGCTGAACTTCGCCGTTCTCGGAACGCCCAACCGGCTGGAATACGATCAGGGCTTCTTCGTCAAGAACGGTGACGGCGCGGCGGACGTCAAGCCGATCGCCCACCTCTACAAAACGCAGGTCTATGCGCTGGCGGCCTATCTCGGCGTCCCCGAGGAAATCCGCAATCGGCCGCCGACCACCGATACCTACTCGCTGGCGCAGACGCAGGAGGAGTTCTACTTCTCGCTTCCCTATGACCGCATGGATCTTTGCCTTTGCGGCCTCAACAACGGCGTGGCTGCCGAAGTGGTGGGGCAGGCGGCAGGACTGGACGCCTCGCAGGTGGAACGCGTCTGGGCCGACATCGCCGCCAAACGCAAGGCAACGCGCTACCTGCACCTGCGCCCGCAACTCGTTGATGAGGTCGAGGAAGTCGATACCTGACCTGCTTCTCCAACCTGGCCACGGCGAGCGCTTCAGGGTGACCGATGTTCCGCCTGTCCGTCTTGAATGCGCTCGGCCAGCCGGACGGAAATCGGCGGTGCTGGACTAGTTGCCGTGGACAAGGCTTAATGCTGCGCGGCGAGATTGCCGGGGGGCGATTATGAGATCACCGCAGCAAATGACCGATGGCGGCGATGTTCTCGATGCTGTCGTCATCGGGGCCGGCTGGGCCGGCCTGGGTGTCAGCTATTGGCTGGCGCGACGGGGGCTGCGCCACAGCGTATTGGAGCGGGGCCGCATAGGAGAGACCTGGCGCACACAGCGATGGGACTTATTTCGGATGAATACTCCCAACGTGCAGACCGTCATGCCGGGCGATTGCTATGACGGTCCGGATCCGGATGGTGCCCTGACGCGCGATCAGTTCGTCACTCTCCTTGAGGATTTCGCCGGGCGCAACGCGCTGCCGATCGAACCGGATACTGCGGTAAGCGAACTCACGCACGAGAATGGCGCCTATCGGCTGACCACCTCACACGGCACGCGTTGGGCGCGCAATGTGATCGTCGCAAGCGGCAGCCTGAATTGTCCGGTGCGCCCGGTCTGGGCCGCCGCGTTGTCGCCCGCTCTCCGCCAGATCGACGCTTCCGGCTACCGCAGCGCTGCCGATCTGCCCGATGGAGCGGTGCTGGTGGTCGGAAGCGGCCAATCGGGTGCCCAGATCGCGGAGGAATTGGCGGACGCGGGTCAAACGGTCTTCCTTGCGACCAGTCGTGTCGGACGGCTTCCACGGCGCTACCGGGGCCGCGACATCATGGTCTGGCTGCTCGAAAGCGGGTTTCTCGACGTGCGCCGGGAGGAGGTCATTCGACTTGCGGGACGCATCCCGCCGCGTGGCGTGCTCGGGTCGACGCGTACGATAAGCCTTCAGGCGCTGAGCGCGCAGGGTGTCGTGCTGCTTGGGCGTCTCACCGGCATCGAGGATGCCGGCAGCCTCTCGTTTGCCGACGATCTCGAAGCGAATGCCCGCTTTGCGGATGAAGCCTCCGAAAATGTCAGACGCCATGTCGACGACTATATCAGCCGCATGGGGATCGATGCACCGGTTGCGGAGCCCGACCCGGCGGAGACGGTCGCGATGCGTCAGCCGAACCCGACGATCGGTTCGCTCGATCTCTCCCGCTCCGGCGTAACGAGCGTGGTGTGGTGCACGGGCTTTAAGGGCGATTTCAGTTGGATGAGGCTTCCCGGTGCGCTCGACAGCGCGGGACAGCCTGTTCACGCGGATGGCGTGGCCGCCCTGCCGGGCCTTTACTTCGCAGGGCTGGACTTCGCCTCCACACGCAAGTCAGGCATCATCCTGGCGATCGCCGAGGAAGCACCTCGCCTTGTCGAACATATCGCAGGGCATTCGTGACCGACTTTGGCATAGTCAACAAGCTCCTGACAGCTGAGCGAAGGCAAAGGCCTGAACGCTTCAGGTGAAGTGACCCAGCCGGCTCCACTGCTCGCCCGCAAGCCCGTTCAGGAAAGCTTGCGAGTTCTTCATGGCATCCAGAAGCTCTGGATCGCGTGAATGCACCACGGTCGAGGCAACGGTCAGGAAAGCGATGCGTCGCCCAAGCATTGCTTCCAGAAGTGCGGGTTGAATGCGTCCGCGCAGGCCGCTGACGCCGCGTACGGCGGCATCATCGATCAGGCAGTCGATGACGGAACCCGCTTGGCCGGGGAGGGCGAGGATCTGCAGCACGCGGCCGATGTCACCCGCCTGCGCGTGATAGGCGAATGCGCCGACATTGGTGCCGACCGGCGATGCCACGGAAACGTAGACAAGCTCGCCCAGATCCGGCCTTTGTGCCGCATCGGTCAGCATATGATCAAGCTGGCCTTCCGCCCAACTCGGGCGCAGGGCGAACTGGGCGGTCAACGGTTCGACGAGCCTGGCAAATGCGTCGCTGTCGATTTGGGATGTCCGAAAAGCGCCATGACCTGCCCCGTCCGCCGCCACCCCGGACCAGCGTCGTTCGCTGGACTTCATTTGCCGGCAATAAAACCGGTCGATTGCATGCGCAAACGGATTGAGCATTCGGACAGATTTCATGCGACTGGCGGAAAGGCTGAGCACAAAGCTCGACGGCCGCATCACGCGCACCCAGTCGAGACTGTATTGCGGCAGGACAACGCCGCGCAACCGGGTCCACAATTTTGTGGAAATATCGTTGGCGGTCTCGCTGAACGAGATATCCTGCGGACCATCCAGATAAGCCTTCAACAAGCGGGCGCCGGCCATCGGGTCGCGCTCATGATCCTCGACCATGAGCGAGCTGCAGATGGCGGCGCGTAATTGCCGGCCGTTGAATTGCATCGGCAACACGTGAACGCCGACGAACCCGGAGACGCGGCCGGCGTCGTTGACATGGACAAGCGACCGGAGATCGCCTCCGCAACCCGGCGCCTCCAGATAAAACCGTCTCATATAGTCGATGAGCGCGGACGGCGCTTCGGTCCGCTCCTTGCGCAGCACAAGTTGAAACATGCCTGCGACTGCCGGAACATCGGCACTTTCCAGGGCGCGAATGACGCTCAAGCCCGGCTCCCGGCACCGGAGTCCCCGCGTTTCCAGACCATGGCAAGGCCCGGCTCCCCATTGGCCATCGCCGCGAACGGCAACTGCCCGCAGCTATGCAATCTACAATTGCACTCGCTCCGGTGGTGGTCGAAAGGAGAGCTGTAACGCTGCGGCAAGGCAGACCCTTTGCTTGATCATGAAAACGAGCGTCGTTGCTGTTACCAGCTTCGGGTAAACCGATGTTGAAGTATTGGGCGGCGAATCGAGTTTATCGGGCGCGGATCATGGCGGAAGCAGCCGGAAGTCCTTGCCTTCGGGCAGCAGCTGCCCGCCATCGACGATGATGGTCGTGCCGGTGATGTAGCTGGCGTCGTCCGAAGCCAGGAACAGGAAGGCATTGGCCACGTCGCGCGGGCTGCCGAGGCGGCCGAGCGGGATGGAGTCCTCCATGTTCTTGATATAGGCGGCGCCGCGATGCAGCTGGATGGCTTCGGTGAGGATGTTGCCGGGCTCGACGCCGTTGACGGTGATGCCGTAGCCCGAGAATTCGAGAGCGGCCGAACGGATCAGGCCGTTGATGCCGGCCTTGGTCGCCGAATAGTGGCCGTGACCGGGGCTGGTGACGTGCGGGCCGGTGATCGAGGAGGTGAACAGCATGCGGCCAAAGTGCTGCGCCTTCATCGGAACGAGCGCGGCCCGGGCGGCATTGAAGCTGCCGCGCAAATTGACCGCCATGACACGGTCCCAATCCTCCGGGCTGGTGTTTTCCAGCAATTGCCAGGGATAGATGCCGGCATTCTGGACCATGATGTCGAGACGGCCGTGATGGTCGAGCGCCAGTGCTACGGCGGCCTCGGCATCGGCCATCTGCGAGATGTCGGTGCGGATGAAGGCAGCGCCGACTTCGTCCGCGGCCGCTTGCCCGGCTTCGACCTCGGTATCCGCCAGCACCAGCTTGGCGCCTTCTTCGGCAAAGCGCTGTGCGATGCCCTTGCCGATGCCGCGGGCGCCGCCGACGATCAGCGCGACCTTGTCCGAAAGTCTTCCGATCTGTGGACGCCCGGTCATGCCAGCCCCCCTCTCATGCCAGTCTTTGGCGGATGGTTTGCTTGAACGCGTCGAGCAGCACGGCGGCAAGCACCAGCAGGCCATGGATCACCTGGGTGAAGTTGGCCGGCAGGCCCATGAGGTTGATCGCCGTGTTGATGGCCGACAACAACAGCACGCCGGCATAGACGCCGGGCAGGGTGCCGACGCCACCCTTAAGGCTGACGCCGCCGATGACGACGGCGGCGAAGGCGTTGAACAGCAGGCCGACGCCGAGGTTGGCGGTGGCGCCGGAGGTGCGGATCGCCAGCAGCCAGCCGGCAAGGCCGGCGATGGCGCCGGCGAGAACGAAGGCGATGACGAGGTTGCGGTTGACGCGGATGCCGGCGCGGAAGGTTGCGGTCTCGTTGCCGCCGATCATGACCAAGTGCCTGCCGAAGGGGGTCTTGGCCATGATCAGCGAGAAGACCACGAAACACGCAATCGCGATCCAGGCGGTGAGCGGCAGGCCAAGCAGGCGCTGAATGCCGAACCAGCGGATTGCTGGCGCAAGGTCCTGTGCCGAGCGGCCGCCGGAAATGACCAGCACGAGGCCGCGCACCCAGATGTAGGACGCCAGCGTGATGATGAAGGCACTCATCTTCACCTTGACGACCAGGTAGCCGTTGACGGCGCCGATGATGCTGCCGACAGCAAGGGCGATCAGCAGCGAAACCGGAACCATCAGCCATTCCGGGTGCAATTGAACGCCAAGGCCGATACCTGCCGAGCAGAACAGGATGCCGACCGCCATGGCACTGAGCGCCGCCACGGATTCGACCGACAGGTCCATGTGACCGGTGATGATGACCAGCGCCAGGCCGATCGACATGACGCCAAGCACGCTCGACGCCTCGATGATGTTGGCGAAGATGCCGAGCTGGAAATAGTTCGGAATGGAGATGGAGAAGACCACCAGCACGAAGACCAGCATGAACCAGACGAGGTTGTTGAGGACGAACTCGAGGGCGCGGCGCGTGCGGGGATTCATATGCTGATCCGGCTGGCGCATGACCCCGAAACCAATTCGATTTTAGGGATCACGCGCGGATTGAAAAACTTCTGCAGCTTGACTTGCGCGTCGTTCGAACGTGCCGGCTGAGCTCCGGGCCGGCGCGGCCCGGAGCCTTGGGCGACTTTGCTACTCGACCGGCTTCACGGTGCCCGAGGGCGGCTTCATGTTGCCCCAGAAGGCCGGGTTGTCGACGTTTTCCTTGGTGATCGCAGCGCCGGGGATCTTGATGTTCGGTCCCCAGGCTTCAATCGTCACGGCCGACTTCAGGCCGAGCACATCGTACTCGCCCGGCTTGATCTCCTGCTTGTTGACGACCTTGTCCATGAACATGGCGACGGCGGCGGCCTGAGCGTAGAGCGGCTGCTCGACTTCGACGTTGAGCCAGCCCTTGCGGATCAGGTCGAGGCCGACCGGCGCGCCGTTCGAGCTCATCAGCATGACGTCGCCCGGTTTCTTGCCGGCGGCCTCGAGCGAGGCGACGGCAGCGACCGAGAGATGCGCGGCGTGACTGAAGATCAGGTCGATATCCGGGTTGGCGAGCATCTGGTCGTTGACGATGGTTCCGGCTGCATCCGCCGCCCATTGCATGGCCGGAACCGAGATGATCTTGACGTCCGGGAACGCCTTCATCTTCTCCTCGAAACCCTTCTGGATGTCGAGCGTGTAGGGGTCGCCAGGATCGCCAAGCACCTGGAGGATCTTGCCTTTCACCGATCCATGCTTCGCCTTCAAAAGCTTCTCGGCCTGATCGGCGGCAATCTGGCCGATCTCGACCGTTCCCGCCACCGAGGTGAAATCGGATGGCGTCGAGGTGATCTGGCGATCGAACTCGACAACCGGGATGCCGGCGGCGCGGGCGGCCTCGATCGACGGCTTCAACGCATTGAAATCGACGGCGGCAAGAATGATCGCCGACGGCTTGAGCGCAATGACGTCGTTCATCTGCGATTGCTGAGCGTCGGTCTTGTTGTCGGCGTTCAGCGTCTTCATCTCGTAGCCGACCTGCTTCAGGAACATCTCCAGAGCGCTCACCGAGCCGGTCTGGAATTCGTCGAGCAATGTCGGCACCAGGTAGTAGACGGTGCCCTTGGACTGGGCGAATGCCGGCGTGAGCGTGGCAAAGGCCAGTGCCAGGATACCGAAGACGGAAAGAAGTATTTTCTTCATGTCGTTCGCTCCTCTTGCGCCGGACCCCTCATTTTGTCCCTCAGCCTGCCGGTCCGGCACCGGCGAGCGTCTCTCCGGTGATCATGTCGATCACCGCGTCGGGACTTGTCTTGTTGCGCGCGACATCGCCGGCCACGACGCCTTGCCGGATCACCACGATCCGGTCGGCGACCTGGAAGGCCTGCTGCATGATATGGGTGATGATGACGACGCCGATGCCTTGCCTCGCCACCTGGCGGATCATGTCGAGGCCGCGCCGCGTCTGCTCGACACCGAGTGCTGCGAACGGCTCGTCGAGAAGCACGAGCTTGCCGCCAAAATGCACGAATCGATTGAGTTCGATGGCCTGCCGCTGGCCGCCCGAGAGATGCTCGACATTGGTTCTGAGCGAAGGGATGCGGGTGCCGGCGCTGGCCAAGGCCTTTTCGACCACCTGCTCCATGGCCGGTTCGTCGAGCACGCGAACGCCAAGGAATTTCCTGGTGATCTCGCGGCCCATGAAGAAATTGGCCACCACGTCGACATTGGTGCAAAGCGAGAGGTCCTGGTAGACGGTCTCGATCCCAGCCGCCTTGGCCTCGGCGGGAGATTTGGCGAGGAATTCCTTGCCCTCGAACAGCATGCGGCCGGAGGTCGGCTCCAGGCCGCCGGCGATGATCTTGACCAGCGTCGATTTGCCGGCGCCATTGTCGCCCAGAAGCGCCACCACCTCGCCTTTGCCGATCGAGAAGCTGATGCCCTTGAGCGCTTCGATCGCGCCAAAATTCTTGGTGACATTGTCGAGCACCAGCAGGGGTTGGCTCATGCCAGGCTGAGCTCCGCTCATGCCAGGCTGAGCTCCGCTCATGCCGCGATCCCCTTGCCTTGCAGTATATCTCGCCCGCGTTCGCGCTCGGCGGTGAATATCTGGCCGAAGCGCGGCGAAAGCACGCCTGAGACGGCAAGTGCGGCGGCCCCGCGCAGCACCGCATGCTGGCCGCCGCGTGCGACGGTGACACGCGGCGCCGTGCGGTCGCTTCGCGCCGAGATCGAGTTGGCAAGCCTGGCAGCCGAACCGGCCAGCCGTTCAAGCAGATCGGTGGACGCCAGTCCGCCGAGGATGATGGTTTCGGGATCGAACAGGTTCTCGACGATGGTGATGGCGTTGCGGAAGATCGGCCCGACTTCGTCAACCCAATCGGCGTCGCTGATGTTCCGGCGCTGCAGCGCCTCGAGCGAGAGGTATCGTTCGAGGCAGCCGCGATTGCCGCAGGGGCACGGCGCGCCGCCCGGCACGACAGGGATGTGCCCGATTTCGCCGGCATTTCCCCAGGCGCCGCGTAGCGCGCTTCCGTCATGGACCATGACGCCGCCAAGACCGACACCGAAATAAAGATAGTAGTATTCGGAATACCCGATCCCGAGGCCATAGAGGCGCTCGCCCATTGCCGCGGCCGCCATATCGGTCTCGAAAAACGCGGGCAGCCCGGTCGAGGCCTCCAGCCGTTCCCGAAGCGCCACGTCCTTCCAGCCGGTCATCGTCGTCGGGCCGACAAAGCTCATCGACTCCACGCCGAAAGGGCCGGGCAGCGCCATGCCGATGCCGAGAACGCGACCGCCCGGCCGCAGTCCGGTCAATTCAAGCACCATCGCGCCGATCAGATCGAAGGCATGGTCGGGCGTTGCGTTGGGGGCCTCGCGGTAGGCGCTCTCGATCACGTCGCCGCTCAAATTGATCAGCGCGGCATTGATACCCAGCGGAGTGACGTGGATGCCGACGGCATAGCCGCCCTCCGGGTTGATCCGCAGGGTCGCCGGAGGCAGCCCGCGCCCTCGCGGCTCTTCGCGCATCGACAGAACGTAGCCGTGTTCTTCCAGCTCGCGAACGATGGTCGAGACCGTTTGAACGGTGAGCCCGACCCGCTTGGCAATGTCGCCGCGGGCGATCGGACCGTGAAGGCGGATGGACTCAAGGACGATACGCCTGTTGTAAGGCCGCCCAAACTCCTGATTGGTCCCCCGCAGTGCCATGTCTTGCATCCCTGGGAGACAAGAGGGTGGCACCGAATATTTATTCAGTCAAATGGAATTCAAAAAGAATCCGGCGTTCCTTCGCGCCCCCCTCTGTCCTGCCGGACATCTCCCCCACAAGGGGGGAGATTGGCAGCTTCGGCGACAGTGCCCTTTCTTGAATGTTGAAAATTGGCGAAGGCCGAGGGGACGGCCAATCTCCCCCCTTGTGGGGGGAGATGTCCGGCAGGACAGAGGGGGGCGCTGTCCCGCCAGCATCGAAAAGGTCCTGCACCGACGTCCGAAAAGCCTACGACGTGCCAGATGCACCCCTGCAGCCACTAAAGATACCGCGCGACCTTCTTGCCGACCCTCAGGAAGCGCAGCGGGTCGATGGCCTCGCCATGGTGGCGGATCTCGTAATGCAGATGTGGGCCGGTCGAGCGGCCGCTGCTGCCGGTCTTGCCGATGACGTCGCCGGCATTGAGCCGCTTGCCGACGGTCACGTCGATTTTGCTGAGATGCCCATAGCGCGTCGCAAAGCCATTGCCATGGTCGACCTCGACCATGCGGCCGTAGCCGCCGTTCCAGCCGGCCTTGACGACGACGCCGGGCGCCGTGACCTTGGCAGGCATTCCGGTCGGCGCCCTGAAATCCATCCCCGAATGCAGCGCGGCGGTGCCGAGGAGCGGATCGGGGCGCACGCCGAACGGGCTGGTGACCGAGCGGCCGGGCGCGGGGTTGGCGAGCGGCAGCCGTCGCGCCTCCGTCTTCAGCCGGTCGAGCGCGTCCAGCGCCTCGTCGAGTTCCCTTACCTTGCTGTCGAACGTCATCGAACTGTCGAGTGGTATCAGCGGACCGCCGGCATCGCTCTTGCCGAAATCGCCGTCGACCGGCAGGCCCGCCGCGTCGAGCGCCTGAGAAATCGCATCGGCGTTTTTGTAGGCGTTGTCGGCAAGCGTGGCGATGCGGGTGAGCTGCTGGCTCTCTATGGCCTTGAGCGCGGCGTTGATCGACACGAACAGCCTGTCGGCACGATCGGCCGCCGTGTCACTCGGCAGCGGATCGGAGCGGGTCGACCACAGCGAGAACGGCCTGGTGTCACCAGCGCCAAGGTTGGCGCCGGCGCTGGCAACCGCATAGGCCGGCGGCTGGGCGTCGGTCACCTCGGCGCGTCTATCCGGCATGGCGGACGCAGCCGGGCCTGCGGCAGGCGGCGTTCCGACGTCGCTCTCGGCGCGTTCGAGGAGTGGGCCGAGGCGGCCATGGCGCAGGCTGAGCTGGGTCTGTCGTTCCAGCAACTCGCCAACTTTGGTTTCCATGAGCTGCTGGTCGAGCAGCTGACGGCTGGTGATCCGGTCGACCTGGGCGCGCAGTGCGGAGATGCGGTCCTCATAGGCCTGCTGCATGCGCGCCTGCCGTGCCGTGGTCGCGCCGATCAGGTCGTCGCGCAGCACGAGATAGGAGGTCGCCAGCAGATAGCCTATCGCCATCGCCGCCAGCGCCGAGCCGCAAAATGCGGCAAGCCATGGCCGTATGGTGAAATGCCTGATCTCGTTGCCCCGGGCGATAATGACCGTGTGGGGCTCATTGCGCCTGCCAAAGACCGTTGACTGACTGGCTACGTTCACAGGACCAAGCTTTCGTTACGACACCAACGACAAGCCCGATTACACATCATTAAGGTTAACGGTCGGTTGCTGGCGCCCAGCTTGCAGCCCATGGGTTGCAGCCGGATTGCTTCGGCGCCCGTGCTTCACACGGTTCAGGCCACAGCCGAAATTGACGTCCCGAAATCGACGTCAAAGCGCGCGCACGGCCTCCAGCACCGCCTCGACATGGCCTTTGACGCGAACGTTTCGCCAGATCCGGGCGATCCGTCCGTCGCTGCCGATCAGGAACGTTGCGCGCTCGACGCCCATATAGCGGCGGCCATAGAGCTGCTTCTCGACCCACAGATGATAGGCTTCGATCACCTTGCGCTCCTCGTCGGCGACGAGGTCGACGGTCAGATCGTATTTCGACTTGAATTTGTCGTGTTTTCGGACACTGTCCGGCGACAGGCCGATCACGACAGCGCCGAGCTTTTCGAATTCTGGCTTCAACTGCGAAAAGCCGATCGCCTCATTGGTGCAGCCGGTGGTGTCGTCCTGCGGATAGAAGTAAAGCACGACCGGCTTTCCCCGCAATGACGCGAGGCTGAGCGATCCGCCGCCGTCGCGGGGAAGGTCGAACTGCGGCGCAACGTCGCCGACGTCGAGATCAGCCATATCGATGCCCTTGTTTGTGGTTACGCGCGAAGCCTCATCGATATATTGTCGCACCGGGAGTCGTCCACGGTCGAGTTCGCTCAACGGAAAATTGTGTGGATCAGGAGCAGCCGCAGCACGAGAAGATCAGATTCAGGCGTGATGAAATCACCGACCTGGGGGCCTTCCCGTCCGCGTGCCGCATACCGCCGCTCGGCCAGGGCCGCGGCGTTGGTATTCTTGCGCGGCTGTTTGCCGGCCTTTTGGCCCTTGTGCTGCTGGCCACCGCCGCTGTCTATGCGATCGGCATGTCCGGCTTCGGCACCGAGCGGCTGCGGGCCGAGGCGGAAACGGCCATCGAGAAATTGGCCGGCGTCGACCTCGACGTCGCGGTCGGGCCGGCCCGTCTCACGCTCGACGGATCAAGCTTCATTGCGCTGCAGGTCAGCGACGTCAGCCTCAAGACCGCCGACGGCAAGCCGCTGGCCGATGCCGGGCGTGTCCGCTTCGGCGTAAGGCTGATACCGCTGCTTTCGGGCGAGCTGCGGCTTACCAGCGCCAGGATCTCCGACGCGCGCATCGTGATGTCGGCGCTGCCGTCGGGTGGCGACTGGACGGCGGCGCTGCGCAATGATGACGGCCTCATCGATCCGGACAGGCTGGCCGGCACGGTCTTTGCCAGCATCGGTCACGCGCTCGATGCGGTGCGCGAGGAGCAGATGCGCCGGATCGAGCTGCGCAATGTCGACCTCGTTCAGCCCGAGGCCGGGTTGGTCAAACTGGTCAGGATCGCGGATGCTACCGTTGCGCAGTCGGGGCCGGGCGGCATGGAGTTTTCATCCGACGCGGCCGTCGACGGCAGGGCACTCACCATCGCCGCCTCAGCCAGCCGCGATACGACGACGCGGCGCGTGACGGCGTTGGATGCCAGCGTCGAGATAGCGCAGCTTGACCAGGCTGCGGCAGCGCCGGGCGGGACGCTTGGCGCGATTGCCTTGAAGCTGGCGGGATCGGAAGGATCCGGCGAGAACGCGTCGCAGCTGACGGCCTCGTTGTCGTTCGCCGGTGCCGTGCTCGATCTTGGCACGCGTGGCTCGCTTCCAGCCGACGTCGATCTCGCTGCGACGCTTGTCGCCGGCGCCAACAAGCTCCAGGTGGACCGGCTGCAAGTGAGGACCGGTCGCTCGACATTCGAGTTCGCCGGTTCGATCGGGCCGAAGCCGGCGACTGGAACAGCGGGCGAGGAGCCGTCCTATCGCTACGACCTGACCAGCGACGGCTCGACGCTGGCGCCTTCGGAATCCTCCGAACCTGCGCTCGATTTCATCGCCCGGGTGGCCGGCGTCTACCAGACCCGCAGCCGCAAGCTCGTGGCCGAGCAGATCGGGATCAGATCCGGGTCCGCCAGCGAGGCGCTGGGCACGGCTTCTATCGAGTTCGCCAGGGGAAAGGTGCCGGGCATATCTGTAGCCTTCAACGTCCACGACATGCCGGTCTCGCATGTGAAGCAGTTGTGGCCCTGGTTTTCGGCGCGAAACGCTCGCCTGTGGGTGCTGAAAAACCTGTTCGGCGGCCGCGTCGTCGACGCCAGCCTGCAGTTCCAGGTCGTGCCCGGGCGCCTTGGCAACGGCATCCCGCTTTCATCGGATGAGATATTCGGCCGGTTCCAGGTCGAAGGATCGCGATTCGATACGGCCGGTCGCATTCCGCCGATACGCGATGCCGTCGGCGTCGTCGAATTCCACGGTAATGACGTCGACATCGCCTTGTCCTCGGGCAGCGTCTATATGGCCAGCGGCCGCACGGTGGCGGCAAGCAACGGCACGATGACGATCAAGGCGGCGAACCGCCCGCCGGTGATCGGCGCGCTCGATATCGATGTTGCCGGGGAGGCGTCCGCAATCGCCGAGCTCGCCTCCTACGAGCCGATCAATGCCATGCGCCATGTCGGCCTGCTGCCGGACGACCTGTCCGGCACGGTGACCGGCCACGTCAAGGCGGATATTCCGCTGCAGTCAGGCGTCGACAGCTCGAAACTCGATTGGCTGGTGACGCTCGATTACAAAGACCTTTCGCTGGGCAAGCCGTTCGAAGACCAGACGGTGACGGACGCGGATGGTTCGATCACGGTCGAACGCGAGAAGGCTGTGATATCGGCCAAGGCGCTGCTCAACGGCATTCCAGCCGAACTCGACCTGATCGAGCCGCTCAGGGACGGCGGACCGCCACGCAGCCGGAAAGTGGCGCTGATGCTCGACGACAAGATACGTGCCGCCGCCATGCCTGGCCTGTCGGAACTGCTTTCCGGAACCGTCAAGGTTGAGATCGACAAGAGCGGCACGGGCAACCAGACTGTTTCGGCGGACCTGACCAATGCCAGGCTGGACATTCCCTGGGCAGGCTGGAGCAAGGGCCCCGGCATTCCAGCCAATGTCACATTTGCCATGGCCAAATCCGGCGACACCACGACGCTGTCCGACTTCGACCTGGATGGAAAGACCTTTTCGATCGATGGCGGCGTGGTGCTGGTCAAAGGCGCCCTGTCCTCAGCGCGGTTCAGCAACGTCAAGCTGAACCGGGGAGACAACGTTGCCGTTTCGGTGAAACGATCGGGCAAGGGCTACGCGATCGACATCAGCGGCAGCGCGCTGGACGCGCGCTCGCTGATCAAGCAATTCACGTCCGATGTCGACACCGCCACCAAGGCCACGGGCTCCGACGCGATTTCGGTCAGCGCCGACGTCAATTCGCTGACCGGCTTCCACAACGAGACGCTGTCGAACCTGAAGCTCGACTACAGCGCCGCCGGCTCGAGGGTGAATGGGCTCAAGGTGAGCGCCACGGCAAGTTCGGGTGCTGCCATCAGCATCAGCAATACGACCGGCGCCGGCAAGCGCGCCCTCAACGTGCGGTCGGCCGACGCCGGCGCAATCCTGCGGTTCCTCAACATCTACGAGCATATGGAGGGCGGCTCGATCACCCTGGCGCTCGCCGGGGCAAGCGATGGGCCGATGAAGGGCCAGGTCGACTCGCATGATTTCTTCGTGGTCAACGAGCCGAAACTCGCCTCGCTCGTATCGACGACGCCGGCCGGCGACAGCCGCAGCCTCAACGAAGCCGTCAAAGCCAATATCGACACGTCGAGAGTGAAGTTCGAGCGCGGCTTTTCCGAGATCGAAAAGGGCGCCGGCTATCTGAAGCTGGCCAATGGCGTGCTGCGCGGCCCGCGCATCGGCACCACCTTCCAGGGCACGCTCTATGACCGGAACAACAACATGGACATGACCGGCACCTTCATGCCGGTCTACGGCATCAATCGCATCTTTGGCGAACTGCCGCTGTTCGGCGCGTTGCTCGGCAATGGCCGTGATCGCGGGCTGATCGGCGTGACTTACCGGCTCAGGGGCAATGCCAACAAGCCCAAACTGGACGTCAATCCGCTGTCGGTGATCGCGCCCGGAATTTTCAGGTCGATCTTCGAGTACCGGTAAGGTCAAAACCCAATCGCTTAGAGACCGAGTCTTGACATGGCCGGACTCTGGCTCGCCCCGGCCGAATTCACGCCCATGACCCCTGGACGGAGCCGCTCGCGCGCCAGTGCCGCGCGAGCGGCTTCGTCCTTGGGTGGGGGCCGGTCTTTTTGCCTGTCCCCGATTGGATCCGGTTCGTAGTCACCGGCTGGCTACAGGTTGGCAATACCGGCTTTCAGCAGTCCCTCGCGGACGTGCTGCACATCAGACTTCTGGGCATAGTGCAGGGTGGCGATAAATGAATCGAGGTCGAACTGGGGATCGAGCGTTTTGATCTTGCGCAGATGCGCCGCGGCCGCGATTTCGTCGCCGAGCCAGCCGTAGCAGGCAGCGGCGAAAGCGTGCTGAACCGAGTCCATGGTTGACAAATGCATGAAAGCTTCGATCGCCTCGCCATACTGGCGCGCGGCGAAATGCGCCTTTCCCAGATGGCTCCAGAACCTCTCCGGGTGGTGCGGGTTCAACTGCATTGCCTTGCGGATCCATTCAATTCCCTCTTCCGGCCTTCCCAGCCACGTCAACAACTCGCCTTGCTGCACCACCACGAGGTCGTAGTTGGGATTGAGGGCGAGGGCGCGCTCTTGATGGTAGCGCGCTGTGGTCAGCTCATTGTTGTTCACGTTCACGGCGGCGAGGATGCGGTGGACATCGGCATCGTTGTCGTCCAGCGCCAGCGCCCTGTCCAGCGCTGCCAAGATGTCGTTCCAGACGGCATCCCTGTCTTTGCACCAGTTATGGACCCAGGCCTGGCCAAGAATGCAGGCGCGCCAGGCATGGGCATGGGCATAATCGGGGTCGAGCGCGACGGCCCTGCCTATCAAGGTTTGCGCGCGTTCATTATCCTCAATCGTGCCTCGGTGATGCAGCACCTTGGCAGCAAGAACACATTCATACGCGGCCATGTTTGCAGGTTTCGCCCGCGCGAGCTGGTCCCGCTGAGCCGCCTCGACACGACCGGGCAGCGTGGCTGCGATCGCCGCGGTTACCTCATCCTGAATCGCGAATATGTCGTCCAGCTTCCGGTCATATTTGTCTGCCCAAATATGAGCGTCATTCGCCGTGTCGATGAGCTGAACCGTCACGCGCACCCTGTTGCCGATCTTGCGAACGCTTCCCTCCACCAGGTATTGGACGTCGAGTTTCTCGGCCACCTCGCGCACATTCACGGCGCGGTTCTTGTAGACGAAGCTGGAATTGCGCGAGATGACGAACAGTTCATGATGGCGGGATAGTTCGGTGATGATGTCCTCGGTCAGTCCGTCCGCGAAAAATTCCTGCTCGGGGTCGCCGCTCATGTTGTTGAATGGCAGCACCACTATCGAAGGTTTCGAGATGGATCGCTTTGCCTCGACTTCTGGCAGGACATGACTGTCAAACCCAACGCGATAGAGGCGAACCGGGCGGCTGATGTTCTTTAACGTCTTCTCGCCCAAATCCTCCATGGCAATTTCGAGACGGTCGGCAATTTGGGTCGCCACCGCTGCGGTCACGCAGATACCGCCGACGTCGGCGAGTTGCTCGATGCGCGAGGCAATGTTGACGCCGTCGCCAAAAATGTCCTCATCGTCGAAAATGATGTCGCCGAGATTTATGCCGATCCTGAATTCGATACGCCGTTCTTGCGGCACATCCGAATTGCGCCGTTTCATGCGCTGTTGGATTTCCACGGCGCATTTCACGGCATCGGTCACGCTCTGGAACTCAACGAGCATGCCGTCTCCGGTGGTCTTGATGATCCGGCCCTTGTTCTTCGCGATGGCGGGATCGACCAGTTCTATGCGATGGGTCCGAAGGCGTGCGAGCGTGCCGGATTCGTCGGCCTCCATTAGCCGACTGTAGCCCGCCATATCGGCAGCCAGAATTGCGGCTAGTCTCTGTTCCATCGCCTGAACCAAAAACCAAGCCTATCCTTCCTGGGCTGCCAAATCCAGCAATTTGGGCATGTGGCTGATCAAGGGCGCCGGCTATCTGAAGCGGGCTAATGGCGTGCTGCGCGGCCCGCGCATCGGCACCGCCTTCCAGGGCACGCCCTATGACCATGCGGGATGGACTGCCGCTCTCCGGCAAGGGCGGGTTCCTCCGCACTAAGCAGCTGCTGCGCGATGGTCGATGTAGTCGAAGCGCGGCCGACGTACTTTCGAATGTGTCGGAACTGGGTCGCAACGAAGTCGCGATTGAGCCAGCTAACGCAGCGTCATTCAATCAGTTTTACCACGCGAACCGCTCTGTCGTTCCAGCCAGAAAATGCTTGAAAAGCCGGCCGCGCACGATGTTCCACGCAAAAATGGGAGTGAGCGGATGTCCATAACAGGCACCCGGAGTGTAGACTCCGGCGTATTTTGGCCGGCTGTCATCATAGCTGGCGGCTTTGTGCTTTGGGGCGGCCTCGCTCCTGACAGTCTCGCCACAGTGGCGACAGCGACCTTGAATACGATCATCAAGACATTCGGCTGGATGTTTGTCGTTTCGACGGCGTTCTTCCTGATGTTGGCTGTTTTCCTGGCGGTTGGCAGGTTCGGCAAGATCAAGCTCGGGCGAGATGACGAAAAGCCTGAATTTTCGACCGTGTCATGGGTCTGCATGATGTTCAGCGTCGGGATGGGCATCGGCCTGATGTTTTGGGGAGTGGCCGAACCGGTCTTCCATTTTGGCGCGCCACCGCACGGAATGGCGGAGCCGCAGTCAAGGGAGGCCGCGGTCGTGGCAATGCAATACGCCTATTTCCATTGGGCGCTGCACCCGTGGGCGATCTACGCGGTTGTTGGATTGGCGCTTGCGTACTTCAGTTACAGGCGCAACCTGCCGACTTTGATGTCGAGTGCCTTCCAGCCTCTGCTCGGTAACCGCATCCACGGCCCGATCGGCCGGGCGATCGACGTCCTCGCAATCATCGCGACACTGTTTGGAACGGCCACTTCGTTGGGACTTGGCGCTCAGCAGATCAACAGCGGGATGAACTTCCTCTGGAATACCGGCGAGTCCGCAACAATTGCACTGACGATTATCGCGGCATTGACCGTTCTATTCATCCTGTCGGCGGTTTCCGGGGTTGGCAAGGGCGTGCAATTCCTGAGCAACCTGAACATGGTCATTGCTCTGCTGCTCCTGCTCTTTCTGGCGATCATTGGACCGACCGTGTTCATATTCGACACGCTGATCGAATCGCTTGGCTACTACCTCAGCGACCTGGTCTCGATGTCGTTTCGCACGGCAGCATTCAGCGACGGAAAGTGGCTTGGCAGCTGGACCATCTTCTATTGGGCCTGGTGGATATCCTGGGCTCCCTTTGTCGGCGTTTTCATAGCTCGGATCTCTCGGGGCCGCACAATCCGCGAGTTTATCGTTGGCGTGTTGCTCATCCCCAGCGCTGTAACCTTCTTTTGGTTCACCGTCATGGGCGGAACTGCACTTCACTCCGAACTGATGGGATTGGGCGGACTTGTCGAAGCCGTCAACGAAAAGGGCGCTCCAGTATCGCTGTTCGCGCTTCTTGCCCAATATCCGGCCACCACGCTGACATCGACCCTTGCGATGTTCCTGGTTGCAATATTCTTCGTGTCGGGAGCTGACGCGGCTTCCGTTGTCATGGGAATGCTCTCTTCGCGCGGAACTCTTCACCCAAGGTCCGGGATCGTGGTTCTGTGGGGCATTTTGGCCGGAGCCTCTGCTTGTGTGTTGCTGGTGATGGGTGGCTTGGCTGGGCTCCAGACTGCATCCATCGTCGCGGCCGCGCCGTTCCTCCTCGTGATGGTTGGGTTATGTGTGTCGCTGTGGATGGGACTTCTTGATGATATCGAAGTCCACGGGCGGTTTAACGAATTGGAGGCTGCTCCCACGGTCCCGACGCAGCCGGTGTGAACTCCGAAAGCAACAACGTTGCTCGGGCTTGTTCCGCGCAACTTTTGGTAGCAAAGTGCGAGTTCGATACGCGCGCTGGAACGTCCACACATGGCGCGTCCGAGCCGGCCGGTCAGACCGGCCGCACCAGAACGTGTTTTTTCTTGCCGAGCGACAGCTTTACGACCTGTTCCGGACCTAGATCCTCAAGCGTCACCAACCGGCGATCGTCGGACACGGACTGGTCGTTCAGCCGCACGGCGCCGCCCTGGATGTGTCGCCGCGCCTCGCCGTTGGACGCGGCAAGCCCGTGATGGCGAGCGAGGACGGACGCGTGGTCGGCGTCCATCGCAATACCGGGGAGCGCAACGGCAAACGGCTGGATGTGCTCTGTTGCATTGTCTTCGACATCAAGAATGGCAAGGTGATTGACGGCCGGGAGCACTTCTACGACCTCTACGCCTGGCATGCGTTCTGGGCTTAGCCTCGCGAGTTATCGGGCGGCACGCGAGACTGCCCCGGGGTCCGGCCCGGATGGGTCAGCTCAGGGGCGCTACTTGCTCGTTGGGACGAGACCAACGACCGCTTCCCACACCCTAACCCGTCCTTTTTCAGCCTTATCATGAATGTCGCGGAGGCTTGTAAATCAGACATTGCGCTGGCGCGGTTCGAGCGCTCCAGTTAATTCGAGCATCTGATAGCCGGCCAAGAGTGTGATCAGAGATCCGACAGCCCAAGAGCGTCCTTTCCCGCAATGCCTTGACCATCTATCCCGACAGCGGTGCCGCAATAACGCCTCCAGCGATCAGGGCGGCGACCGAAGTTGGGTAGCCGCAGAATCCGCCGGCGTGCTCCCAACGGCCGGTAAAACAGAATGCATTGGTTTAAAGGGCGGCCATGGGCACTTCCGCGAGATTGCTCCCAGCGGTTGTTGGTGCTAAATTTGGTAGAAGCTGCCGCACTGATGTGTCCGAGTGCGCCGCCTGCCGCCGCCGATGCGTTCTTAGAGTGGCCTAAAGAGGTGGCAGGGTTTGGAGACCGGGACGATGAGCTTGACGCGCCGCGATGTGTTGATCGCCGGGAGTGTGGGGTTTGCCGGGGTCGCGCTCTTCTCGCCGCGGAGCGCGCGTGCGAACGATGAAGCGTTGGATCTCATCGAGCAGCTCACCGGACGGACGGCCACGGTGTCGGATCGCCTTCACCTGATAATGCCGACGGACTTCCCGACCGGCTACACCGTGCCCATGACTCTTTACATCGACAGCCCCATGACCGAGGCCGACCATGTAAGGCAGATGCGCGTGTTCGCGCCGCGGAACCCGCTCATCGAAGTGGCCAGTTTCCACTTCGTCCCGCAACGCAGTCTGCCCCGCGTGTCGACGCGCATCCGGCTTGCCAAACCGCAACACGTCGTCGCTGTCGCTGAAATGAATGACGGCATTTTGCTGATGACCACGACGTGGGTCCGTGTCGCCACGGATGGCTGTGCCTGAGGATCGGAGAGAGACTGTGACCACCGCGACACCACGCGTGATCGTGCCAAACGCTGCGGCGAAGGGGGAGATTTTTCAGGTCAAGACCATCATCAGCCATGAGATGGAAACGGGGCTACGCCATGATGATCAAGGCAATGTAATCCCGCGCAAGATCATCAACAAGTTTGTCTGTCGCTACAACGAAACTGTGGTGTTCAGTGTCGATCTTCACGAGGCGATTTCGGCCAACCCGTTCTTCGAATTTTCCTTGCGCGCGACGGAGAGCGGCCGGCTCGATTTTGTCTGGGAAGAAGACGGGGGTGGCGTCTATATGTTGTCGCACCAGTTCACGGTCGGTTGAGGTGTCGACGCAATCGAGCTGCGCGAATTATAGCGTGACAAGTTGAGTGGGAGCGTGACCGGAAAACTGCGAAACAGACGGGTATTCAGCATGCGCCCCGTCGCGAGATCTGCGATTGCCACGGGCCTCGTGCTGCTCTTCAGCCAATCCGGCGCGGCGGCGGGGCCCGATCAAGGCGCTCAACTCGCCGCAATCTGTGCGTCCTGCCATCGTCTCGATGGCGGCGGCACAGGCATTCCCAGCATCATCGGGCTTGGTGAGGAGAGGCTTACCAACGCCCTGCTTGCCTACCGGGCGAGCGAGAGTCCAAATCACATCATGCACGTTATCGCGCTGTCGCTCAGCGACGAGGAGATCGCGAGCGTCGCGCGCTATGTCGCAGCGCAGGGAAGTAACCCGCGATGAAATCCTGGACTCGTCGCGAGTTCGGCCGCCTCACCGGAGCAGCGTTGTTAACGGCGCTCAACCAGCCGAAGGCGCGGGGCCAGGCCAAGGCGCGTGTCGTCGTGATCGGCGGCGGCATCGGCGGCGCAACGGTCGCCAGATATCTCGCCGCCAGCGCCACGGCTATCGAGGTGACCCTGGTTGAACCGCGGCAGAGCTACGCGACCTGTTTCTTCAGCAATCTCTATCTCGCCGGGCTGCGCCCGTTCGAATCGCTCAGTCATGGTTATGAAGCGCTGGCAAAACAAAATGGTATCATCGTCATTCATGAGTCCGCCGCGGCGATTCACCCGGCGGCGAAAACCGTTGCGCTCAACAACGGTTCAAAGCTCAGCTACGACCGTCTCGTTGTCGCGCCAGGCATCGCATTCAGGGATCGGGCGCTTAAGGGCTATGACGAAGCGGCGATGGAGATCATGCCGCACGCCTGGAATGCAGGACCGCAAAGCAAGCTGCTGCGCCGGCAACTGGAAAGCATGGAGGACGGCGGGCTGTTCGTGCTCGTTGCTCCGCCGAATCCGTTTCGCTGCCCGCCCGCCCCCTACGAGCGCGCTTCCCTCGTCGCATCCTATTTCCAGCGCCGCAAACCCAAGGCCAAAATTCTGATCCTCGATGCCAAAGACAGCTTCAACGCGCAGGACCTGTTCCAGGACGCTTGGAACCGCCACTATCCGGGAATGATCGAATGGCTACCGGCTCAGTTCACCGGCGGGGTCACGGCAATCGACGCGAAGACCCGGTCGGTGATCACCGCGGGAGCTACATTCAAGGCCGCGGTGGCCAATGTCATCCCGGCGCAAATGGCCGGGCGCTTGGCGCAGCAGGCGGGGCTCGCCAATCGGTCGGGCTGGTGTCCGGTCGATCCGGTCACCTTCGAATCGGCGCTGCAGCCCGGCGTCCATCTGGTCGGTGACGCGATCATCGGCGGGGATATGCCGAAATCCGCCTTCTGCGCCAACAGCCAGGCCAAAGCCTGCGCCTTTGCCATCGCGGCCGATCTCACTGGATCAGCGCGTTTCCCGGCGCATTTGTTCAACACCTGCTACACCTATCTCGCCCCCGACGATGCGTTCAGCAACGCCATCAGCTTCAAGCCCGTCGACGGGAAGCTCAAGAGCGTCATCAGCTTCGTCAGCAAGGTCGAGGAAAGCTCCGAGGTCCGCCGGCAGGCTGCGCGCGCGGCGGAAGGCTGGTATGACGCCTTCACGCACGACGTGTTTGGCTGAAACGAAACTCAACTCCGCTCGACGGCCGGGCCGGCCATTGCGGAAATGCCGGCGCCATCGTGGGTACGCTGCGACTTGGTGCCGGATCGTTGCTCCGGGATCAGCGCTGGAACAGGATCGGGCAGCCGCTCCAGCCGCAGCGAATTCACCACCACGAGAATGCTCGAGCCGGCCATGACCGCCGCCGCAAGGATTGGCTGCAGAAGTCCGAATGTTGCGAACGTCAGGGCGACGAGGTTGTAGCCGAACGCCCACATAAGGTTGGTCAAGATGGTCCTGCGGACCGCACGGGCCACGTCGACGATCCAGGGCAGCATCCACAATCCGTCCGCAGGGAGCACGAGCGCTGCAGTCTCGCGGGCGAGATCGGTGGCGGAGCCGACGGCAATACCGACATCTGCGGCGGCCAGGACCGGCCCGTCATTCAGTCCATCGCCGACCATCGCCACCGAACCGTGGTCATGGCGGAGCCGATCCAGGGCCAGCCGTTTGGCCTCCGGCGAAAGGCCCGCTTGGACGTCCTTGATCCCGACCAGAGCCGCGATCCGCTCCGCCGCTTGCGCCAAGTCGCCGGTCAACAGCGTGGCGTCGAGCCCGCGCCCACGCAGGGCCGCGATCGCGGCATGCGCCTCGGGAAGCGGTGAATCATCGAGCGACAGCACGGCGTGAACCTGCTCGCCCCAACCGACATAGACCACCGAATAACCGCTCGCCTCCAGCGACCGCGCACGCTCAGTCAGCGACGGGGGAAGCGGCCAGCCCAGATCATTCATCAATCTGCCGTTCCCTGCCGCTACGGGCCGGCCTTCGGCGCTGCCGCGGACGCCACGGCCGGGAACCGCCCGGACATCGCGGGTGACGAGCGGCGTGATGCCGCGCTGAGCGGCGGCTGCCGCGATGGCCCGCGCCAGACCATGCTCGGAAAGTCGCTCCAGACCGGCGGCGCGCGCCAGCACTTCGTCGATGCCGACCTCCTGGCAGTCGACGCCGACGAGACGCGCTTTGCCCGCCGTCAGAGTGCCGGTCTTGTCGAAGGCGAGCAACCGGACACGCGCGAGGGTCTCAAGCACGCCGGGGTCGCGGACAAGGCAGCCGTGCCGTGCCAACCGGCCGATGCCGAGTGATGCCGCCATCGGAGCAGCGAGGCCGACGGCACAAGGACAGGCAACCACCAGTACCGAGAGGCCAATCAGCAACGCCCGATCGAACGGCAATGACTGCGCCCAGTAAACGATCGTCAGCCCGCCGAGGGCGAGGACGAGCGGCACGGACACGCCAACGACGCGATCGGCAAGGCGCTGGGTTGGACTGCGACGGCCCAACGCTTCGCGCACCGATCGGCAAATCTGTGCCCAGCGGGTTGCAGTTCCGTCACCGCTGCTTTGGATCAGGAGCGGGCCGTCGATATTGATACTGCCGGCAATCACCATGGAGCCGGCGCCCTTGGTCACTTGCCGGCTTTCTCCGGTAATCACGGCTTCATCGGTGTTCGATTCCCCCTCGACAACCACGCCGTCGACCGGAATGCGCTCGCCTGGCCGGACCCGCACCAGCATGCCGGCCGATACCTCTCGCACCGGACGGCGGATCTCTGCCGCGCCATCGACCACGGTCGCGCTCTCGCTTTCTGCAGCCAGAAGAGGTTCGAGGTCGCGCGCCGCCCTGGCGCGGCCAACAGCCTCGAGATAGCGGCCAACGGTGAACAGCATCAGCACCATCACGGCGGTGTCGAAATAGACATGCGTGCTGCCCTCGAACACGGCAAATGCTGAATAGAGGTAAGCGGCAGCGACGCCAAGCACGATGAGTGCCGACGACGTCACCCGTCCCTGAATGCCATTGAGCCACATTTCGCGCAGATAGGGTCCGCCGAGAATCACCACCGCCGGCGTCGCGAAGATCCAGAGCAAAAGGTGAATCCACGGCAGCACGCCCGCATCGACGCCGGTGAACGCGTCCGAATAGAGGAGGAGGCTGAACATCATGATATTCATGGAGAGAAAGCCTCCCACGCCGAGCTGGATCAGAAGCCAGGCCGCTTCCCACTCTTCGCGTCTGCCGCTCTTCACCTGAAAGGCGATGCAACAGCCGTAGCAGCAGAACGCGCAAGCCTCACCGTTGAGCCTGCGCTCCATCGGGCGCAGGCCGACGGGCAGCGAACAATGGCTACAGAGGAGATCGCCATGCGCAGTCATGCGGGATGTCCGCCCAGCCAGGCAAGGCCGATATGCGCACCGGAAGGCAGGAGACCACGGCCGAGCGTGATGAGACCGAGCAAAAGAATAAAGCCACCAGCCAGCCGCACGCCGCGCCGCCGCCAGGCTGGCCCGAGTATCCGGCCAACGCCGCCCATCATCAACATCGCGGGGAAGGTTCCCAGTCCGAACCATGCCATGACGAGAAACCCGGGAAGCGCTCCGGCGGTGCTCGCCGCCTGGGCGGCGAAGGCATAGACCAGGGGACATGGCAGGAAGCCGTTGAAAACGCCAAAGGCAAGCGGCGCGGCGCTGCTCCGGGCAGTCAACAGACCGCGCAGGGACAATGCAAATGTGCTGCCGCCAAATCCGATCGCAAGGCGATGAAAGACCTGCAGCCAGCCGAAGAACTGCAATGCCATGGCAATCATGAGCAGGCCAGCGACGATCGCGAGAATTCGTTGGGCGGTGTCGAGAGAGCCGTTCAAGAGCGGCGCCGCCGTTAGACCTTGCGTGGTGCAGATGACCTGACCGATCGCACCCGCGAGCCCGCCCAGAAAGCAATAGGTTGTCAATCGGCCGGTATTATAGAGCAGGTGGCGAAGGACGGTTGCGCCTCCGCCTCGCTGATCGCGGCCCAGCGCGCAGGCAAAGCCGCCGCACATGCCGATGCAATGAAAGCTGCCTGCAAATCCAGCGGCGAAGATCACGAGGTAGTAGATCATTGGCGTTTTCGCCGCGTCCGCGTCGCTATTGCCGCACAAGATAGACAAGAAAGATGATAAAGCCGACGGTGCAGCCGCCATAGATGAGGAAGCCGAGCATCTGTGGCAAGCCGGCGTCAGCGAGCTTGAAAACCGTGTCCTGTAGCATCCGCTGCTCCTATGTCAGCCGAAATAAAGACGAAGCACGTTTACCGCCACCTCGAAAGCCAGGAAAAGGAGGTTCAATGCGGCGACCCCAAGGAGAATTTTGGCTACCAACATCTCCATCACTCCTGCCTTACCAGCTCTTGCGACAGTCTTCTTAGAACAGACGGCCGGGGCCGAGCCCGCCCCAATAAACATACATGTAATACAGCCCCCAGGCGAACAGCAGCACGTAAACGACGAGAAGCCATAGCGGAATGAAGCCCACACGCGCCTGTATCAGGCCGCCGGCATAGTCCTCTAGTTCAGGGTGCGAGCTTTGACGTACATCCAGTTCAGGGTGCGTCGGGCTCTCCGGATCGCTGCTCTGCAGATCGCTCATTCTCCATCTCCCTTTCAAAAAACCCGTTGGCGGCTTTGTCGGTGCCGCTCAACGCGCCGGATAGGACGCCCCAGATGAACAAGAACAGGGCCGCCAGGCTCATCATCATGGCGCCCGCATACGGTCCGGTGACTTCAAAACCGAGCATGCGCTAACCTCCTGCGGGTGCTTGTTTCTCGCCAGGCGGCGCTGGCGGGCCGGACGCCGGCACCGACGGATCGGGCACATAGGCTCGCTCAGGCTTGTCAGCGACCAGTTCCAGATCGTTCAGCGCCGCGCGGGCCTCCTGCTTGATCGACAGCGGCTGCAGCGAGAGCGGGTCTTTATAGGCGGAAAGCGCCACCACGAAATAGGAAAGTGCCCATCGGTCCTCGTCCGGAAAGGAATCCCGATAGGACGGCATCGGCGTGCCGCTGAGGCCGGTAGTTATCGTCCGGAAGATGTCTTCGACGGCCGGGCCAGACTTGAACTGGCCGCTGGTGAGGTCGGCCGGCGGGGTGGCGAACCCGATATCATCCTTGAGGCCGGCAGCCTTCTCGCCGTCGCCCTTGCCGCCTTGGCCGTGGCATTCCCAGCACTTCGCCACCTGCCAAACCTCCTTGCCACGGTCCAGCATCGTCTGGGACGGGGTCGGCGGGCGCCCGATATACAACGGTGGGCCAGGCGGCTCCTCGACGAAGAAAGCGTAAGGACTGGCGGGGTCGGAACGGTCAACCGCCAGCTCATACTTGATGTACTGGATCACCGCCAGCCGATCGTTGAGCGGCAGTTCGTACCAAGGGGGCATTGCCGTGCCGCGGATGCCGCGAGTAATGGTGCGCAGCATGTCCCCGTCCGTGGGCAGGGGCTCCTTTGTCAACCTAAATTTGAAGACTGCGGACGTGAAGTCCCTGGGCCGCTGGTTAAACATAAAGGTGGCGGCCGGCCCGTTGCCGTCGCCTTTGGCACCGTGGCAACCGATGCAGCGGCGCTCATAGACTTCCTTGCCATAGGCAATCCATTCCTCGGAGCGCGGCATCGTCGCATCCATGACCTCCAGACTTTGCGGCTCGAAAAGATCGCGCCATTTACCCCGGTTCGTGCCGAGCTTCTGGACGTAGGAAACGAGCGCCGCCAGCGATTCCGTCTCCGCCGCGATGCTGACGGTTTCTCCTGTGTATTCATCATTCGGCGTCAGGATGATCGGCTTTCTTTCGCGCGCCTTCAGCGGCACGAACAGCAACCCGTACGCATTCGGCGTCAGCTGGATCGCTTGCTGGCTGTCGAAGTCGAAAAGGCCTTCGGTGACCTCTGTCCTTTCCAGGGTCCGACCGCCAGCGCCGTCGTCAACGATACGGACGGCTGCATCGGGCTCGTGGAAGAGACCGCGATACGGCGCCATTATCGAGTCCGGCACCAGCATCCGCGGATTGTAGAAGTGCGCCAGGTGCCATTCGTCGCTGTATTTCAGGCCGACGCGCGTCAGGTCCGGCCCGATCCGGCGTGTGCCTAACAGGTGCGGCACGTCATAGGCGTATTCGCCCGCCTCGCTGACCGGTCCCCAGCGGCGGATCTCGCCGGTCACCGGCCGCACGAATTGCGAATGGCAGTACCAGCAGCCTTCGCGCAGGTAAATGTTGCGGCCGCGACGCTGCTGCTCGGTGTAGTCCGTCGCCTCTGAAACCGTCCATTTCAGCTGGCCGAAATCCGTGCGCACCACCGAGGTCACGCGCGTAGTTCGCGAGGACGGCTCCACGAAGGGCAGCACGCCCTGCGTGATCACCGCAAGGGTGATGCAGAAGACGCCGGCGAACAGCGCGAAGAAGCGAACGTTCACTGCGCAGGCCCTCCCGCCGGGGCCGGGGTAGGCGCCTCGACCGACCCGCGGACGCGTCGCGCCTCAGCCGCCGGACTGGTCAGTGCGGTCAGCATCAGATTCACCACCAGCAGCGACATCCCGATATCCATGCTGATGCCTGCCAGGGTCCGCGCCAGCCAGTAGGGCTTCACCCAGACGAGCGAGTCGAGCCATTCGACCCCATTCATCCATTGATAACCCTGCTGCAGCCCGCCCGCTGTGAGGACCAGGCCCATGGTCGTGATGCCGACGGTGATCAGCCAGAACGACCAGTTGCCGAGCTTGAAGGACCAGAGTTCGCGCCCGAACAGTCGCGGCCAAGTATAGACGAGGCCCCCCATCGCCCATACGACGAAGGTGCCGAACACGGTGAGATGCGAATGCGAGATGACGAAATCGGTGAAGTGGGTCGGCTGCTGCAGCTGCCGCAGCGCCTCGGTCGAGCCCTGGAAGCAGCCGACGAGATACATGAGCGAGCCCATGATCAGGAACTTCGCCGGCAAGTTCCTGCCGAACTCATGCCACTTGCCCATCATGGTGCCGAAGAAGTTCACCAGCACCGTCCACACCGGAATGATCAGCAGCATCGATGTGACGACGGCCAAGGTCTCGGCCCAGTCCGCGATCGGGCTGTAGAGGTAATGGTGGATGCCGACGAACGGGTAAAACAATGCCAGGGACCAGAAGCCTACCAGCGAGAGCTTATGGGCATAGAGCGGATTTCGCGCGCTGATTGGCAGGAAATAGTAAATGATCACGTAGCCCGCGGGCGTTAGCCACAGGCCGACGATGTAGTGGAGATAGAGGCCATGGAAGGCGGCGCTGTTGATGCCCGAGATCGTGTACGGCAGGATGAAGCTTCCAAGCACGAAGTTCATCGTCGTCCACACGAAAGTGGCGATCAAGTACCATAGCGCGACATAGATCGCCGGCTCGAGCCTTCGACTGATCGTGATCAGGAATTGCGCGGTAGCAACAGCCACTACGATGAAAAATGCGACCTTCGCATAGAGCGGAAACTCTCCGGCTTCCAAACCGTCACTGTCGCCGAACAGCAAGCCGACCAAACCGGCAAGCGTTGCGACGTTCCAGACCCATGCGAGAAGAACTGACCACTCCGACCATATTACCCGCACCCCCGACAGACGCGGCACGAGATAGTAGCAAAGGCCGATGAAAAGCGTCGAGAAAGCGCCGAAGATGACACCGTTGACGTGGACCGGGCGCAGCCGGCCGAAGGTGAGCTCGAGATTCCCCGATCCGAGATAGTCGGGGTAGTTGAAGGTGCTCGATATCAGGACGCCGACGGATGGCGTTACCATCAGCCAGAACATGCCGAAATAAAGCCAGGTCCGCACGACCCGGTTGTCGACCAGCGCATCCAGGTCCACATTCGCGAACTTGCCGCGCAGCTCCATCCCAGTCTCTGCCAACGCATAGACCTCCCCGCGCGGTCCCCGGGCCGCACGACTGCTTCAACCCCGCCATCGAGGTGTCGCCCCGATGGCGCGCTCCCGTGAAGCCGAGCCCCGGCTATCGACGAGACTAGTACTTGCCTGGCACCAACACCGAACCGGTGTTCGACCAAGTGATGTACGCCTCGAGCGCCTTCATCGCCTCCGATTCGGGATCGATCTTCTCACCCTGGTTCGGTTTCTCGATGCACCAGTTGATCATGTCGCGCAGTGTCGCGAATTTGGCCATCGACTGCTGGAACTTCGGGAACGCATGCGGGTGGGTATCGGAGGCCATCGGATGGCACATGGCGCAGGCCCACCCGGTGGTCGAAAGCTTGACGCCCAACTGCTCCGCCATCGCCGCATCACCGTGGAACAGGAGGTCTCCCTTCCTGACCTCCTCCATGAACGCCTCTTGATAGAGCTTCAGCTGCTTTGGCGTCACCGGGTCCTTGTTGGCACTGGCCGGGCCGACGACGACGGCAGCTGCGACGACTGCTCCGGCGACGGTGGAACGCCTCAGAATGCAGAGGAATGTCGATGTGTTTATCATAGCCATCCCCTTTATGGATTTTCCCACGGGTACTGTCTGTCGGCGATGCGTGGCTGTAAGACCTCCTCAATGCTCTTGTCGTGGTCCTCCGGCGACTGGACGAGCACCTCCTTGCGGCCCCACATGATGTACTCGACGTCGACCTTGTCGTCGGCGTTGACGTTGACGGTTTCCCAACCGACTCCATCGAAGTGATCGCCGGGGTCGACCCGGATCATCGGCTTGGTCAGCTTGGGGACGCCTTCCGGGGCATACGGCCACGGCCAGGAGGTCGCCAGCATGCCGATCGAGCGCATGCTGCCGATCTCGTTGTAGAGCACCTGGTGCACGTGACCATGGATGTTGGTGACCTTTTTATAAGGCTTCAGCACGTCATTCACTTCGCGCCAGTCGCGCACCCAGAAATTCCAGGGCGGGTAGTACTCGTACAGCGGATTATGGCTGAAGATGACGATCGGTTTGGACTTATCCCAGTCGGCGAGTGTCTTCTGCATCCAGTCGAGTTGCTCGCGGCCGACGCCGGCCCACGCGCCGGCAACCGTGCCGTCGAGGGTAGCCATGTGGCCCATGCGCTCCTCTGGCGTCATCTTCTTCGCTGTCCAGTAGTCCGGTCCCCGGCTGACCGTATCGAGCCCGATGAAGCGCACGCCTTTGTGATCGAAGGTCCAGTTGGGTTGGCCGAACAACTCGCCCCACTTCTTGCCCATATCCAGATACCAGTCATGCTCGCCCGGGATGTAGTACTTCTTGATCTTCAGATCCTTGAGGAGCTCAACGCCAAGCTCAAGTTCCTCGATCTTTCCGAGCTGGGCCAGGTCGCCGCCGAAGATCAGGAAGTCGGCCGGCGGATCCATGGCCTGGACCTCTTGCACGGCGCGCACCACCTTGTCGACGAAGCGCGTGTTGAGGGATCTCTCGTAGAGATGGGTGTCCGAAATCCAGGCAAACTTGAAGGGCGCTTCGGCGGCGTGAGCGACGTCGATGGTGTTCAGCAGCGGCCACCACGCGAAGGTCTGGCCGACGGAAGCAGCGCCGAACAGCAGCGATCTGTGAATGAAGGTGCGGCGGGTGATTTGGAGCGAGTCGTCGGGCCGTACTCCGGGCGGCTGCAGCACCGCATGCATTTCGCGCCGAATGCGGTCAAGCTCGTCAGACATCAGGGTTCCTCCTCAGTGCAGACCGTTTCTTAAAGCGTCGGTCTTCTCGCAGGAGCGCGACCCCATTGAATCAGTGGGTCGCCCATTTTCTTATTTTTTCAGTTCAATCGTCAGACTGGTGGCCTTATTCTCCTCTACCGTTACGGGCTGCTCGATGGGCCCGGTGAAGGGGTGGATCGCCACGAGCTTGTAGTTCCCAGGCGGAACATCGGTTATGCTGAACTTGCCGTCGGCGCCGGTGACCGCATAGTAGGGATTGTCCACCACATAGACCCAGCCTTCCATCCAGCCATGCGCGTCGCAGTCGATGCGGACAGTGCCGGCCCGCTTCAGTTCGACGGGTATCCGCTGGCCCTTATTGGGCAGCGCCAGGTTGAAGGCGGTGCGCTTGCCATAATACCCGTGGGTGTTGTGGAGCATTGGGTCGCTGTTGACCACCTCCAGCGAACCAGCCGGTATCATCTGAACCGCGGGCTCAAAGCGACATTTGAGGTTGTTAAGCTCAGGCGGCTTTCCGGGCTCTGGCCAGGCCTTTCCCTGTGCCACGTCGACCAGCTGCACCGCCGCGTTCTGCACGGCCTGATCGCTGCCGACTTCGATCAGCGGCTCCTCGCGGGGGTCGCCGCACACCTCGATATCCTTGGTGGGGATGATCTTTGTTGTCGGCACGTCGCCGCGGTAGACGATCGTACCCTCAATCGTTCCGCCTCCCGTGACCGGACCCACTTCGTAGGCTTGCGCAGGCGCGGACATCATCGCAACGACAGCGATCGTCGCCAGCCCGCTCATCAATTCGCGAATGGTCATAAAAGCCTCCTCCTTCTAGCGAGATGAGGGGCAACTTTTAAAAATAGAGCTAAACCAGTACCATGTCTAGCCATTCAGCAACAAAACATGATAAAGTGAGATAGTTTAGGTGAGTTTGTTAATCACAAACACACGCGGGGGTTGGTGCGTCATTCTCGAAGTGCCGGAGGTACTTGATGAAGCGGCGGCATGGACTCCTCAGCCCCTGGGCCTACGGTCCGCATATCCTCTTCTGCATCATATTCGCAGCGGCCCTGTCGATCTGCCAACCGCTCGTGCGGGCCGACACGGCGCCTGTGACGGTCGGTGGCCCATTCACGCTTACGGCGCCGGACGGAACGACGGTCACCGATGAGACTTATCGCGGCAAATGGCTGCTGGTTTTCTTCGGCTATACTTCTTGTCCCGACATCTGTCCAACGACGCTGTCATCAATCGCCGCGGCGATTGAGGAACTCGGCCCCGACGCCGCAAAACTGCAACCGCTCTTCATCACTGTCGATCCCGAACGCGACACGCCTGAGGTGATGGGAAGCTTTACCGCAGCGTTCGATCCGCGCATCGTGGGACTGACCGGCAGCCCGCAACAGATCGCTGCGGTTTCGGAGGCATATGGCGCCTATGGTGTGGCGCGCCGGGGCGAGGCGGGCGGTGACGACTACCTAATGGATCACGGCACCCACATCTACATCATGAACCCACAGGGGCAATTCGTGGAGGGGCTAGACTCTGACACACCAAGCAGCGGCATTGCCGCTAGGTTGGGTGAACTGGTGCGATGACACCAGCCCTGGGATGACGGACATCACGATTATGCAGTTGAGCGATCCATAGAAAGTTGTCATCCGGAAGGAGAGCGACCATGCAAAGACATACAAAGGAGGCTTCGGAGCTTAAGGCATTGATCCTCGCGGATCTTCATAAGGAGCCGGGATGCGAGCACGTCACTGATTTTGTGATTCAGCGGCTCGAAACCAAGGAGAACGGGGCAAACTGGACTGTCAAATATCTGGATCCTAATCAAGATAAGGTCTGCGAGACAATTCTGATAAACATCGCGCGAATGTTGCAGCTCAATTTCGACCTTCCTGAACGCGGGTCGTGAGGAACTATGCGAGCGGGATCGGCGCGCATCGCGCTTCGACATAATTCGTATGCAAGCACGGGAATCGGGCGATGGCGGAACCCACAGCGTTGCACACCGGCAAACCTGGCGGCGTAAAGAACGTCCTTGCGCCGCGGCGATTTGGACCTCCGATGACCGGAGATGCGGGCGATATGGCCGATGGGCAAGGCCGTATCTTGGTGCCAGGCAATACGAGTTATGACGGTTTCTTTGCAGATGCGATCGCGCGTCTGCAGGAGGAACGGCGCTACCGTGTGTTCGCGGACCTTGAGCGCGTCGCCGGACGCTTTCCCAATGCCGTGTGGCATTCCCCGCATGGACCGAAGGACGTCGTGATCTGGTGCTCCAACGACTATCTCGGGATGGGACAACACCCAAAAGTGGTCGCCGCCATGGTGGAGACTGCTACCCGCCTGGGAACGGGGGCCGGCGGGACGCGCAATATCTCCGGCACCAGCCATCCGCTCCTAGAACTCCAGAGCGAGCTTGCCGATCTCCACGGCAAGGAGGCGGCACTGGTCTTTACGTCCGGCTATGTTTCGAACCAGACTGGCATCTCGACCATCGCCAAGCTGATCCCCGGTTGTCTGATCCTGTCCGATGCGCTCAACCACAATTCGATGATCGAAGGCATCCGTCAGTCCGGTACGCAGAAGAGCATCTTCCGCCACAACGACGTCGATCATCTCGAGGAATTGTTGAAGGCAGCGGGTCCGGATCGGCCAAAACTCATCGTCTTCGAAAGTCTCTATTCGATGGACGGCGACGTCGCGCCAATCAATCGCATTTGCGAAATCGCCGATCGTTACGGCGCAATGACCTATCTCGACGAGGTCCATGCTGTGGGCATGTACGGCCCTCGCGGCGCCGGCATCGCCGCGCGCGACGGCGCCATGAACCGGATCGATGTGATCGAAGGCACGCTCGCCAAGGCCTTCGGCTGCCTCGGCGGCTATATCACGGGAAGTGCTGTGCTGATCGATGCGGTTCGTTCCTATGCTCCGGGTTTCATCTTCACCACCGCGTTGCCGCCGGCGATCTGCGCCGCGGCCACAGCGGCGATCCGGCATCTGAAAACCTCGCACTGGGAGCGCAAGCGCCAGCAGGATCGCGTCCGGCGGGTCAAGGCGGCGCTGGGTGCCGCTGCGCTGCCGGTCATCCTGAGCGACACCCATATCGTTCCGGTGGCAGTCGGCGATCCGGCGCATTGCAAAGCGGCGAGCGACCTGCTGCTGAGCGATCACGACATCTATATCCAGCCGATCAATTATCCGACTGTGGCGAAGGGAACTGAGCGGCTGCGCATCACGCCGACACCCTGTCATGAGGACATCATGATTGATCGGCTCGCGGCAGCTTTGTTCGATGTCTGGAATCGGCTCGGGCTGCCACGGGACAATCTCGCCTGAGCGGCCGAATGAGGCGTCGCCGTTCCCCGAAGATTTAGTCTTAAGGATCAAGGAAATGGCTGCCAAGGAAATCATGTTCTCGTTCGAAGCTCGCGACAGAATGCTGCGCGGCATTGACATCCTGGCGAATGCGGTGAGCGTCACGCTTGGCCCGCGGGGGCGCAACGTCGCGATCGGCAGGGAGCACGGCGCGCCACGGGTCACGAAGGACGGCGTGACCGTCGCCAGGGAAATCGAACTCGACAACAAGTTCGAGAACATGGGCGCCCAGATGGTGCGAGAGATAGCAACAAAAACCTCCCATCAGGCCGGCGACGGCACGACCACCGCCGTCGTGCTCGCGCATGCGATCGCCCGGGAGGGCGCCAAGGCGGTGGCCGCCGGCATGAATCCCATGGACCTGAAACGCGGCATCGATCTCGCGGTCGAAGCCGTCGTCGCGGAACTCAAAAACAACGCCACGAAGGTCACCTCGAACGTCGAGATTGCGCAAGTCGGGACCATCTCGGCCAACGGCGACAGGGAGATCGGCCGCTGCCTCGCCGACGCCATGAAGAGGGTCGGCAATGACGGCGTGATCACTGTCGAGGACGGGACGTCGCTCGAAACCGAACTCGAATTCGTCGAGGGCATGCAGTTCGACCGCGGCTATATCTCGCCCCATTTCATCACCAATCGCGCAAAGATGCGGGTCGAGATGCAGGATGCCTATGTCCTCGTCAGCGAGAAGAAACTGTCCAGTCTGAACGAAATACTGCCGCTGCTGGAGAAGGTGGTGCAGGCCGGCAAGCCGCTGCTCATCATCGCCGAGGATGTCGAGAGTGAGGTGATGGCGGCGCTGGTGGTCAACAAGTTGCGCGGCGCTCTCAAGGTTGCAGCCGTGAAGGCGCCGGCCTACGGAAACCGCCGCAAGGCGATGCTGCAGGATCTCGCGCTGATGACCGGCGGAACGGTGATCTCCGAGGATTTGGGCATCAAGCTCGAACATGCTTCCCTCGATATGCTCGGGCGCACCAAGAAGGTGATGATCGACAAGGCAAACACCACGATCGTCGGCGGCGCCGGCGAGCGGGAAAGCATCGAGGCCCGCATCGCCGAGATCAAGCTCGAGCTTGCGGAAACCACCTCCGATTTCGACCGCGAGAACCTCCAGGAGCGGCTGGCCAGGCTCGCCGGTGGCGTCGCCGTTATCCGGGTCGGCGGTGCAACCGAAGTCGAGGTCAGGGAGAAGAAGGATCGCATCGATGACGCGATGAACGCGACAAGAGCCGCGGTTGCAGAGGGCATTCTCCCCGGCGGTGGGGTCGCCTTACTGCGCGCCGGCAGGGCGCTCAAGAAGCTCAAGGGCAGCAACGAGGACCAGCAGGTCGGCATCGCGATCGTCAGGAAGGCGATCACCTGGCCGGCTCGGCAAATCGCGATTAATGCCGGCCTGGAAGGCTCGGTCGTCATCGCCGGGATCCTCGAAAACGACGACAACGCCTATGGCTACGATGCCCAATCGGGCGTGTACGCGGATCTGGTGTCAAAGGGCATCATCGACCCAGCCAAGGTGGTGCGAACGGCGCTCCAGGGCGCAGCCTCGGTGGCAGGCCTCCTCATCATGACGGAGGCGATGGTGGCCGAAGTGCCTGGCCCGCCGCCGCCGGAGCTTCCCGGTCACGAGCATCATCATCACGATATGGATTTGGATTTCTGACCGCTTCGCGGTCGTAATCCGCGCTCGCCGCCGTCAAAAATGATCTCGTCCGCTATCGAGGTGAGACAAGTCGTCGAGGATCACGGTATCCAAGGTGTCGGCTTATGGCGCTCCCTGCTCGCTCCGATAGATGAGACGAATGGCAATATTCACCCATCTCGGCCCTTCTCAGTACCTACCTGATTAGGTTTTACCTGGGCCGTGATCCCGAACCGAAGGTCAGCGCAGCAAGATGTGAAACCGGTTTCGGGAAAGGACTAATGAAGCCCCATCCCGATTCCATCGAGATCGATCAAGCGCTGGTCAGACCGGCCGCACCAGAACGTGTTTTTTCTTGCCGAGCGACAGCTTTACGACCTGTTCCGGACCCAGATCCTCAAGCGTCACCAACCGGCGATCGTCGGACACGGACTGGTCGTTCAGCCGCACGGCGCCGCCCTGGATGTGTCGCCGCGCCTCGCCGTTGGACGCGGCAAGCCCGGCGGCAACGAACAGCGACAATATGCCGACGCCGCTTTCCAGATCGGCCTTGCCGACCTCGACGGTCGGCAGCGTTTCGGCCAGCGCGCCTTCTTCAAACGTCTTGCGCGCGGTTTCCTCGGCTCGCTCGGCTGCTTCGCGGCCGTGCACGATGGCCGTCGTTTCAGTGGCCAGGACCTTCTTGGCCTCGTTGATCTCGGAGCCGCCAAGCGCGGCGAGCCGCGCGATCTCGCTGAGCGGCAGGCGGGTGAAAATCTTGAGGAAACGCGTTACGTCGGCGTCCTCGGTGTTGCGCCAGTACTGCCAGAAATCATAGGGCGAGTAGAGGTCGCCGTTCAGCCAGACCGCACCCTTCGCCGATTTGCCCATCTTGGCGCCTGACGACGTCGTCAGCAGCGGTGTGGTCAGGGCATAAAGCTGCGGCGTGCCCATGCGGTGTCCGAGATCGACGCCGTTGATGATATTGCCCCACTGGTCCGATCCGCCCATCTGCAGGCGGCAGCCATAGCGCCGGCTGAGCTCGACGAAATCATAGCCCTGCAGGATCATGTAGTTGAATTCGAGGAAGGAGAGCGATTGCTCGCGCTCGAGCCTCAGCTTGACGCTGTCGAAGGTCAACATGCGGTTGACCGAAAAATGCCGGCCGACATCGCGCAGGAACTCGACATAGTTGAGCTTCATCAGCCAGTCGGCATTGTTGACCATGATCGCGTCGCCCGCACCGTCGCCGAAACGCAGGATGCGGCCGAAGATGCGCTTGATGCCCTCGATGTTGGTGGCGATGGCCTCAGGCGTCAAAAGCTTGCGCTGGTCGTCGCGGAAGGAAGGATCGCCGATCATCGAAGTGCCGCCGCCCATCAGCGCGATCGGCCGGTGGCCGGTCTCCTGCAGCCAGTAGAGCATGGTCGCGGAAATCAGATTGCCGATATGCAGGCTGGTCGCGGTGGCATCGTAGCCGACATAGGCGGTCACCGTTTCCCTGGCGAAAAGCTGGTCGAGGCCGGCATCATCCGAAATCTGGTGGATGAAACCACGCTCGCTCATTACGCGCAGGAAATCGGATTTGAAGGCGGACATTTTTTCTTTCCCGAAAGCGCCCAACCGAAGCGGATCGGGCGTGGCATGCGTGAACGCGGGCGTTTAGCATCCAAGCGCGGTCAGCAAAAGGGGAATCCGGTTTTTCCACCAGACCGCTGTAACGGCGCCGCACGGCTTCGAATCGAATGCCATATCCTGCGACAGAGCCCGACGCGAGATGCCGGAGATAATCTTCGCTGTTCGGCCTATCTCAACCGTTTCGGCCGCGGGTCGGACAACTCGCCCGCCAGACGGCGATCGAGATAGTCCGCGCATTCCTGGAGCAAGAGGTCCGCATCGTTGGAGAAGAAATGGTTGGCGCCGGGCAAGGTCTTCTGGGTGATGGTGATGCCCTTTTGCGTGTGGAGCTTGTCGACCAGCCCCTGCACGTCCTTTGGCGGCGCGACCTTGTCGGCGTCGCCATGGATGATGAGGCCGGACGACGGGCAGGGCGCCAGGAACGAGAAATCATAGGTGTTGGGCTGCGGCGCGATCGAGATGAAGCCTTCGATCTCCGGCCGGCGCATCAGAAGCTGCATGCCGATCCACGAGCCGAACGAATAGCCGGCGACCCAGCAGCTCTTGGAATCCGGATGCAGCGACTGCACCCAGTCAAGTGCCGCGGCCGCATCCGACAATTCGCCGGTGCCGTGGTCGAATTCGCCCTGGCTGCGGCCGATACCGCGGAAATTGAAGCGCAGCGTGGTGAAATCCCGCTTCTGGAACATGTAGAAGAGGTCGTAGACGATCTTGTTGTTCATCGTGCCGCCGAACTGTGGGTGCGGGTGCAGGATGATGGCGATCGGCGCGCTCTTTTCCTTGGAAGGCTGGTAGCGACCCTCCAGGCGGCCGGCCGGACCGGTGAAAATGACCTCAGGCATAAAATACTCCACATGGCATAAGAATGCGCGGCGCCCGGAACAACTCTTCCTCTGGCCCCAGTCTTCCGCAGGCCTTGACGCAGGGCGAGCGTCTTCTTAGAAGCTAGTTTAGAATTGTTCAAAACTGGGTGGCCAAAACGTCGTGGTTCGGCCATCCGCGCCGCAAGTCGCGTAAATAGGACGGCTTGCCTTGCAATTTCAAGGAAATAACGCGCTATCCTCGCGGAATGGCTCTTGAAGGGACCGATCGAAACGAAAATGGCCGGAAGACGCGCCTATCTCGACTACAATGCCAGCGCCCCGCTGCTTGCCGCGGCGCGCGCGGCAATGATTGCCGCGCTCGACACCGCCGGCAACCCGTCGTCGGTCCATGCCGAGGGCCGCGCCGCACGGCGGCTGATCGAGAATGCAAGGCGCGATGTGGCGCTGCTGGTCAACGCCGGCGTCGAGCATGTCGTGTTCACCTCCGGTGCGACGGAAGCCGCCTCGACGCTGCTGACGCCGGATTGGCAGATGGGGCGCGGCACTGTCCGCATGAGCCGGCTCTATGTCTGCGAAGCCGATCATCCTTGTGTGCTGAACGGCGGGCGCTTTCCGGCAGCCCGGGTAACACGCATCGGCGTCGACGCCGACGGCATTGTCAGGCTGGACGCGCTGGCGGCGGCACTTGGCCGGCATGACAAGGCAGACGGCCTGCCGCTGGTGGCGATCCATGCCGCCAACAACGAGACCGGCGTCATCCAGCCGGTCGGGCGCATCGCCGAAATCGTCAAGGCGGCAGGCGGCATCCTGGTCGTCGACGCCGTGCAGGCAGCCGGTCGCATTCCGCTCGATATGTCAGCGGGTTATGCCGATTACTTGATTCTGTCTTCCCACAAGATCGGCGGTCCCAAGGGCGTTGGCGCCATTATCGCCGCCTCGGACCTGATGATGCCCAGGCCCTTGATCGCCGGCGGTGGCCAGGAAAAGGGTCATCGCGGCGGCACCGAAAACCTGGCCGCGATCGCCGGCTTCGGCGCGGCGGCGCGGGAGGCCCTGATCGGATTGAAGAGTATCGATGCGGTCGGCAGCCGCCGCGATGAGATCGAGGCCATCGTGAAAACGCTGGTGCCGGTTGCGGAGATCTTCGGAACCGGCGCGCCGAGGCTTGCCAACACGACATTCTTCGCTATTGCGGGCATCAAGGCCGAGACGGCGCAGATCGCCTTCGATCTGGCGGGCGTGGCGCTGTCGGCCGGTTCCGCCTGTTCGTCGGGCAAGGTCGGCCCGAGCCATGTACTGAAAGCCATGGGATACAATGACAGCCTTGGCGCTTTGCGCGTGTCCATCGGCCACGCAACGAGCGCGCAGGACATCGAACTGTTCCGCGCTGCGCTGGCAGGCATTGCCTCACGCCGCGCAGGCAGGGAAGAAGCCGCCTGAGCGCGGCAAACAAACGCAGGCTTTTTGGCCTGGTAGAGCCGTGCGTTTCATGGTGGCCGGGTGAATTCCCGGCAGGGACGCACTATATGGAACTTACGCCGCCTCGGGTGCCTCGCGGGTACTCGTTTCGCGGTGCCATAGTTTGAAAACTGCCGGGCCTTGACCCCGGCGTGGATGGAGAACGCTGATGCCTGCTGTGCAGGACACGATCGATCGGGTCCGAAAGATCGACGTCGACCAATACAAATACGGATTCCAGACCGAAATCGCGATGGACAAGGCCCCAAAGGGCCTGAGTGAAGACATTATCCGCTTCATTTCGGCGAAGAAGGACGAGCCGTCCTGGATGCTGGAATGGCGCCTGGAAGCGTATCGGCGCTGGGTGACCCTGGACGAGCCGAAATGGGCGCGCGTCCATTATCCGAAGATCGATTTCCAGGACCTCTACTATTATGCGGCGCCCAAGAGCACGCCGGGACCGACATCGCTGAGCGACGTCGACCCCGAACTGTTGAGGGTCTATGAAAAGCTCGGCATCCCGCTGAGGGAACAGGAGATCCTCGCCGGTGTGCAGAAGACCGACGCGTCGGAACTCGAGGAAGCCAGCGACAATGTCTACAAGTCGGGCCGCGTCGCCGTCGACGCCGTGTTCGATTCGGTTTCCGTCGTCACCACCTTCAAGAAGGAGCTGGCGCAGGCCGGCGTCATCTTCTGCTCGATCTCGGAAGCCATCCGCGAGCACCCGGATCTGGTGAAGAAGTATCTCGGCTCGGTGGTGCCGACCTCGGACAATTTCTACGCCACGCTGAATTCGGCGGTGTTCACCGACGGTTCTTTCGTCTTCGTGCCCAAGGGCGTGCGCTGCCCGATGGAACTGTCGACCTATTTCCGCATGAACGAGAAGAACACCGGCCAGTTCGAGCGCACGCTGATCATCGCCGAGGAAGGGGCCTACGTCTCCTATCTCGAAGGCTGCACGGCGCCGCAGCGCGACGAGAACCAGCTTCACGCTGCGGTTGTCGAACTGATCGCGCTCGACGATGCCGAGATCAAATACTCGACGGTGCAGAACTGGTACCCCGGCGACGCCGAAGGCAAGGGCGGCATCTACAATTTCGTCACCAAGCGCGGCGACTGCCGCGGCCACCATTCGAAGATTTCATGGACGCAGGTCGAGACCGGCTCGGCGATCACCTGGAAATATCCGAGCTGCATCCTGCGCGGTGACGATTCCAGCGGCGAGTTCTATTCGATCGCCGTGTCGAACGGCTACCAGCAGGTCGACAGCGGCACCAAGATGATCCATCTCGGCAAGAACACGTCGAGCCGCATCATCTCCAAGGGCATCGCCGCCGGCTTCTCGCAGAACACCTATCGCGGCCAAGTCTCGGCGCACCGCAAGGCGACCAACGCCCGCAACTTCACCAACTGCGACTCGCTGCTGATCGGCGACCAGTGCGGCGCGCACACCGTGCCCTACATGGAAGCCAAGAACGCAACGGCGCAGTTCGAGCATGAGGCGACGACGTCGAAGATTTCCGAGGACCAGAAGTTCTACGTCATGCAGCGCGGCATTCCCGAAGAAGAGGCGATCGCGCTGATCGTCAACGGCTTCGTCAAGGACGTCATCCAGCAACTGCCGATGGAATTCGCGGTCGAGGCGCAGAAGCTGATTGGGATCAGCCTCGAGGGCTCGGTCGGCTGACCGGACCGAAAATTTTCAGGAAAAGAAAAATGCTTGAAATCAGAAATTTGCATGCTCGCATCGTCGATGACGGCACCGAGATCATCCGCGGCCTGAACCTGACGGTGAAAGCCGGCGAGGTCGCCGCCATCATGGGGCCGAACGGCTCGGGAAAATCGACGCTGTCCTACATCCTCGCCGGGCGCGAGGATTATGAGGTGACCGAAGGCGACATCCTCTACAACGGCCGGTCGATCCTCGAAATGGATCCTGCCGAGCGCGCCACATCAGGCATTTTTCTCGCCTTCCAGTATCCGATGGAGATACCCGGTGTGGCGACGATGGAATTCCTGAAAGTGGCGATGAACGAGCAGCGCAAGGCGCGCGGCGAGGAGCCGCTGAAGATCCCGGAATTCCTGAAGCGCGTGAAGGATGCCGCCGCCTTGCTCGACATGGACATGGCGATGCTGAAGCGGCCGCTCAATGTCGGCTTTTCCGGCGGCGAGAAGAAGCGCGCCGAGATCCTGCAGATGAAGCTTCTGGAGCCAAAGCTGTGCGTGCTCGACGAGACAGACTCAGGTCTCGACATCGATGCGCTGAAGATCGTTTCGGAAGGCGTCAACGCGTTGCGCGCGCCGGACCGCGCCATCGTCATCATCACCCACTACCAGCGCCTGCTTCAGTACATCGTGCCGGATAGCGTGCACGTGCTGTACAGAGGCCAGGTGGTCAAGTCGGGCGACAAGTCGCTGGCGCTCGACCTCGAGGCCAATGGCTATGCCGGCGTGATCGGCCAAGCTGCGTGAGATGCCAGAAGGCCAAGAAGGCAAGCCAAACAAGGCGAGACCGATGAATATACATACGACACCCCAGCGAACGCCGGCCGAAACGGCGCTGATCGACGCCTTCAGCGACCGGCTGTCGTTGCTGCCCGGCGACGGCACGGTGATGCTGAAGCGCGACGACGCCATCGAGGCGATTAAGAGCGGCCTGCCGACGCGGCGCGTCGAATCCTGGCACTACAGCGACCTGCGACGCCTATTGACTTCGGTTCCGGATTTCGATCCCGCAGCCGCCCCAAAAGCCATTGCGCCTGTCGTCGAAGGATCCGCTGTCCTGCCGGTGCTCAACGGCGTGTCCAGTGCGAAAATGCCTGAAATCGAGGGCATCGCCGTGCAGCGCCTGTCGGAGAAGCTGACCGACGGCAGCATCGCACCGGGCCTCGACCTCTATGGCGCCGACGATGCCATCGGCGCGCTGAACACCGCTTTCGTTGCCGACGGCTATTTTGTCGACATTGCCGACGGCACCGAGTTGGACAAGCCGATCGAACTGCAGAACCTGCAGGCCGGCGGCCAGACGCATGTCCGCCTCAGCGTCCGCGTCGGCGCCGGCGCCAAGGCCGTGATCGTCGAGCGCCAGGCGGGCGAGGGCGCCGCACTCGTCAGTTCGGTCAGCCAGCTTCTGCTTGACGAGGGCGCCGAGGTGACCTGGCTGATCGTGCAGGAGCAGCCGGATACGGCGACGCATCTTGCCCAGTTCAAGGCGCATCTTGGCAAAAATGCGAAGCTGACGCTGTTCGTGATGAATGCCGGCGGCAAGCTGGTGCGCCAGGAGATCGTGGTCAGAACGACAGGCGAAGGCGCCGATTTCACGCTGCGCGGCATCAACCTGCTTGCTGGTGATACCCATACCGACGTGACCATGGTGCTCGACCATGCGGTGCCGCACACGGCTTCGACGGAAGTGATCCGCAACGTGGTGACGGGAAGAGCGCGCGGCGTCTTCCAGGGGCGCATCAACGTCCACCAATACGCGCAGAAGACCAACGCCAAGATGGCCTGCAACACGCTGCTTCTGTCGGATGACGGCGAGTTCTCGACCAAGCCTGAGCTCGAAATCTTCGCCGACGACGTCGTTTGCGGCCACGGCGCCACCGTCACCGAGATCGATCATAGCCACTTGTTCTACCTGATGGCGCGCGGCATCGACGAGAAGGCCGCTCGTGGCCTGCTGGTCAAGGCGTTCGTCGCCGAGGTGATCGAGGAACTCGACGACGAAGCGATCGTCGAGGCGCTGGAAACGAGGCTCGACGGCTGGTTCGCGGCGCACGGGTGACAGTGGGTGAGGGTTTGGCGCTTCGGCCAACACCCCTCATCCGTCGCCTTCGCCGACACCTTCTCCCACAAGGGGAGAAGGAAGAGCGCCTCTCCTTCTCCCCTTGTGGGAGAAGGTGGATTGGCGCGTAGCGCCAAGACGGATGAGGGGTGCTGGAAGGAACGCGGCGTAGCAAGGACTTCGAGATGGACCAGAAAGTCGAAAACATCCCCTACGACGTCGAGGCGATCCGCCGCGACTTTCCGATCCTGTCGCGGGAAGTCTACGGCAAACCGCTAGTCTATCTCGACAACGGCGCCTCGGCGCAGAAGCCGCAGGCCGTGCTCGACGCCATCCAGCACGCTTATTCCCAGGAATATGCCAACGTCCATCGTGGCTTGCATTTCCTGTCGAATGCCGCGACCGACGCCTTTGAGAACGCGCGCAAGATTGTGCAAAGATTTCTGAACGCGCCTGATACCGACAACATCGTCTTCACCTCGAACACGACCGCGGCGATCAACACCGTTGCTTATGGTTATGGCATGCCCAATATCGGCGAGGGCGATGAAATAGTCCTGTCGATCATGGAACACCATTCCAACATCGTGCCGTGGCATTTCATCCGCGAGCGGCAGGGCGCGAAGCTGGTCTGGGTGCCGGTCGACGATCTCGGCATCTTCCACATCGAGGAGTTCGAGAAACGGCTGACCGACCGCACAAAACTGGTCGCCATCACGCACATGTCGAATGCGCTAGGCACCGTGACGCCGATCAAGGAGATCGTCCGCATCGCGCATGCGCGCGGCATTCCGGTGCTGGTCGACGGCAGCCAGAGCGCCGTGCACATGCCGATCGACGTGCAGGACCTCGACTGCGATTTCTTCGTCTTCACCGGCCACAAGGTTTATGGGCCCTCGGGCATCGGCGTGCTCTATGGCAAGAGGGACATGCTGGAGCGCATGCGCCCGTTCATGGGCGGCGGCGAGATGATTGAGGAGGTGACGCAAGACATCGTCACCTACAACGATCCGCCGCACCGTTTCGAGGCAGGCACGCCGCCGATCGTCCAGGCGATCGGGCTGGGTGCGGCGCTCGAATATATGGAAAAGATCGGCCGCGAGCGCATCGCCGCCCACGAGGCCGATCTCAAGGATTATGCCCATCAGCGGCTGCGCGCCATCAATTCGCTGCGCATCTTCGGCGATGCGCCTGACAAGGGCGCCATCATCTCCTTCGAGCTGCAAGGCATTCATGCCCACGACGTGTCGATGGTGATCGACAGGCAAGGCGTCGCCGTCCGTGCCGGCACCCATTGCGCCCAGCCGCTGTTGAAACGTTTTGGCGTAACCTCCACATGCAGGGCATCGTTCGGCATGTATAACACCAGAGCCGAAGTCGACGCTTTGGCCGATGCGCTCGAAAAAGCGCGAAAGTTCTTCGGATGACGATCATGGATGATGCAGGCCACACCGCTGAGACCACGTCGGAAACGGTAACCAATGAGGTGGTTTCCGCCTCGGCCATTCCCGCCGACGAACTGGCACGGCTGACCGACGACATCGTTTCGGCGCTGAAGACGGTCTACGACCCAGAAATCCCGGCCGACATCTATGAGCTCGGCCTGATCTACAAGATCGACATCGAGGACGACCGCTTGGTCAAGATCGACATGACCCTGACCGCGCCGGGCTGCCCGGTGGCCGGCGAAATGCCGGGCTGGGTGGAAAATGCCGTCGGCGCCGTCGAAGGCGTTTCCGGCGTCGAGGTCAACATGACCTTCGATCCGCCCTGGTCGCCCGACCGCATGTCGGAAGAGGCGCAGGTCGCGGTGGGCTGGTATTGAGGCGCACTTGCGCCAGGCAGAAAACTTCACCATTTTAGGTGAAGACTCATTCCGCAGGCCTTGAACCTGCGCGAACGCGGAGAAAAAGAATGGGACGCTTCGCCGTCATCACGATGACCGAAAAGGCTGCCGATCGGGTTCGCGAGATCGTCGCGACCCGTGAGAATGCGCATGGCATTCGCCTTGGCATCAAGAAGGGCGGCTGCGCCGGCATGGAATATACGGTCGATCTGGTGACCGAGCCCAACACCAAGGACGATCATATCGAGCGCGACGGCGCCCATGTCTATGTCGCGCCTGAGGCAGCGCTTTTCCTGTTCGGCACCGAGATGGATTTCGAGCAGACGACGCTGCGCACCGGCTTCACCTTCCGCAACCCGAACCAGAGCTCGGCCTGCGGCTGCGGCGAATCGGTGGAGCTCAAGCCGGCCGATCTGAAGGCCCTGGCCGAGGCGCGCGCATCGGCCTGATTTCCCTTCTCCCCGTTTACGGGGAGAAGGTGGCCCGAAGGGCCGGATGAGGGGCAGCGCCGGCCCTGTGATGGTTGCGCCGCCCTCATCTGCCTGCCGGCATCTTCTACCCGTAAACGGGGCGAAGAAATGCTAATCCACCCACATTCCCGTTCGTTTGTGCCAGTCTGCGATCGATTCCTCGGGATAGACGTCGAAGACCTTGTCGTCCTTGCCGATTTCGGGCTCGACCCAGTTGGCCTTGTATTTCAGCATGAGGTGCACCTTTTCAGGCGGTTTCGGCAGGTCTGTGTCGATCGCCGAGGCGAAGGGGTGGACCAGTTCCGGCCAGGTCCGGTCATAGAGCCACAGTGCCGAACCACATTTTTTGCAGAAATTCCGCTCGCCTGACGAGATCTCGCATTGCGGATGCTCGTCGTCCTCGATCTCGGCCTGGTAGACGCCAAGATGGCGCTTGCCCTTGATTTTCAGCGTCTCGAAATCGGCACCGAGATTGATGGCAAAGCCACCGCCACCCTGCTGCTTGCGGCAGATCGAGCAGTAGCACAGCATGAGCGGCACCGGCGTGTGGCTTTCCACCTCGAAGCGGACGGCATTGCACCGGCAGGACCCTTTGAGCAGAAGCGGCATGAAAAACTCCGACGAAATTGGCTTTCAACTTGTCAGGATGGTGCCGGCTGCGGCGATGACAAGGGGAAATCCGGGTGACATGATCGCGGCATGGACAATGAACGCATTGCCGAACTTTTCGAAGGCCTCGGACCGGTCAGCATTCGCAAGATGTTCGGCGGCAAGGGCATCTATTTCGACGGCGTGATCGTCGCCATCGTCATTCGTGACGAATTGATGCTGAAAGCCGATGCGGAAAGCGCGCCCGAATTCGAGGCGGCCGGCTGCCGGCAATGGACCTATACGGGGTCGCGGCACGGCAAGCTGGTGTCGATGCCGTATTGGAGCGTTCCCGACAGCGCCTTCGACGACCCGGATGAGATGGCGGTCTGGGCACGCCTGGCCTATGAGGCGGGGCTGCGTGCCGGCAAATAGGTGCGTCCGCTAGCCACTCAGCTAAAGACAATCGCTCCAGGTTGGCGCCGACCCTCTCCCCGGGGGGGGGGGGGGGGGGGGGGGGGGGGGGGGGGGGGGCCCGCCGGGGGGGGGGGGGGGGGGGGGGGGGGGGGGGGGGGGGGGGGGGGGGGGGGGGGGGGGGGGGGGGGGGGGGGG
>NZ_JBVVQA010000009.1:5047-220277 GCF_055811455.1 Mesorhizobium sp. WSM4845 | reverse complement strand
GGCGCGCCGCCCTCGTTGGTGAGGCGTATATAGTCGGCGCCCATCCAAAGTGTCAACAACCATTTCAATCTTTTTTGCGGAGAACTGTTTCGCTTTGGCGTCTCAGTTCAGGGTGCACCAACCATGTCTTAGGTACGATTTGTTACCTATGTCTCCGGGCTGGACAACTTCCGGTAGACCGGCTGGATCGCCACGATCCGAAGGTTCTCACCATAAAAATTTGAACCGCACGGGACCAAGAACTCACCTGTCCCCATGCGGCGGAGCCGTCTCCGGTCCTGTGAGCTTAATATGGGAACAAAACAGGAAAATTCAAGGATCACGGCTGGAACCATTCGGCCCGGCTTTTAGTTCCATCAGCGAAGAACGGGACCGCCGAGCGAGCGTCGCAGCGCGACAGGCCTGAGGTCCTCAGCAAGTCTTCCAGGCCAATATCGCTCTACGACCGCAGGCGGTGGTGCTGTTCTGGGCACGAACAGGGAGATTCACCATGAAAGTCGCTGAGATAATGACCCCCAACGTCCATCTCGCCAGTCCTGACGAGTCACTGCAGAAAATCGCGAAACGAATGGCGGTTGACGATGTCGGATTCCTCCCCGTCGGAGAAAACGACCGACTCGTCGGAACGATCACCGACCGTGACATCGTCGTGCGTGCGGTCGCCGAAGGCAAAGACGGCAACGCGACGGTCCGCGACGTGATGACTGAGGATGTCAAATACTGCTTCGAGGACGAAGATATCGAGCACGTCGTCCAGAACATGGGTGATATCCAGGTCAGGCGGTTGCCTGTCCTCAATCGCGACAAGCGCCTGGTGGGCGTGGTCTCGCTCGCGGACGCGGCGCTGAAGGAAGATCCGGCAACCGCCGGAATCGCGATGTCCGGCGTCGTCGTGCCCGGCGGCGCACACGCGACGTAAAAAAATCCCCGCGGGCAAGCAGACGGGATCCGATGGACGACCTGCCGAGCGGCGTCGTCGGCATGGCCCTGAGGCGGCGATCGAAACGGCGAGCGCATTGGTGATCTCTGCCGCCCGCGCCGATCGGCCGGTGAGCCAGCCGGGGCCCTTACCAACGTTACACCGATTTAATGTGCAAGCGAGCGGGAGAATTGCCATAAAGCTTTGATATCGACGGGCCATCCCCTGTGTCGGAGGGTGCTGTCGCGTCTACTTCAGCTTGGGAAGGGGTAGACGGTATCTTTGCCAACCGGAGTGCCGATGGCCGCCTGGAAACAGATTGTTTTTGCATTTGTGATCCTCGTCGCGGCCGCGGCCGCCTGGGTTCGCTTTTTTCCAGGCGCGCCGGATGTGCTGGCGCGCTGGGGCATCGAATGGGCTGATGCCGCGACGCCTCCGACAGCGACGAGCGCCGTCGACAACGCCGGGCAAGCGGGCCGCCGCAGCGACGCCGGCCAACTGGCGACTATCGTCGCATTGCCGGCGGCCACGGCCGTCATCAATGATCGCCTGCGGGCAATCGGCACCGGCCGAGCCTACGCCTCGGTGACGGTCAATCCCTACAGTTCAGGCCGCCTGGTCGAATTTCTGGTCGAGTCCGGCGCCCATGTCGAAAAAGGACAGATCATTGCCACCCTCGATTCCGACACCGAGGTGATCGCACAGGACCGCGCAAAGGTTGCCTTGCAGGACGCGCAGGCCAAGCTCGACCGGGTCAAATCGTTGCGGGCTTCCAACGCTGCGACGGCGGTCTCTGTTGCCGATGCCGAGGTGGTGCTGGCCAATGCCAAGCTGGCGCTTCGCGATGCGGAACTGGCCTTGCAGCGCCGCTCGATCGTCGCGCCGATCGCCGGCGTCGTCGGCATCCTGCCGATATCAGCCGGCAACTATGTGACCAGCCAGTCGGCGGTCGCCACCCTTGACGACCGCTCCAGCATACTGGTCGAATTCTGGGTGCCGGAGCGCTTCGCCGCCGTCGTCAAAGTCGGCGCGCAATTGTCGGCGACGCCAATCGCCAACCCAAACAAAGCCTATACCGGCACGGTCTCCGCCATCGACAACCACATCGATGAAGCCAGTCGTACCCTTCTGGTCAAGGCAAAGATCGCCAATCCGGCCGATTCGCTGCGTGCCGGCATGTCCTTCCAGATCACCATGAAGTTCCCCGGCGACAGCTATCCTGCGGTCAGTCCGCTGGCGATACAATGGGGTTCGGACGGCGCCTATATCTGGACCATCGTGGACGGCAAGGCCAAGCGGGTTGCGGTGCGCATCATCCAGCGCAACACTGAGACCGTGCTGATCGATGCCCCGATCGTCAGCGGCGACATGGTGGTGACCGAGGGCACCCAGAGTGTCAGCGAAGGCGGCGAGGTCCGCATCGCCGGCGAACAACTGCGCGCCGCGGACGCCGACGGCTGATGACCGCAACCAACAACGCAGCCAGCGACACAGGATTCACCGCGCTGTTCATCCGCAGGCCGGTGATGGCCTTCGTTTTGAACACGCTGATCGCGGTCGCCGGCCTTGCTGCCTTTTACGGTGTCGAAATCCGCGAACTGCCGGATGTCGATCGCGCCGTCGTCACCGTCAACACGACCTTTGAAGGCGCTGCAGCCGAGACCGTCGACCGCGAATTGACCGACGTGATTGAGGGCGCGGTCGCCCGCGTCTCTGGTGTGAAGTCGATCTCGTCCACCTCGTCCTTCGGCACAAGCCGCGTCACCATCGAATTCAACGACGGCGTCGACCTCGACGTCGCCGCCTCCGATGTGCGCGATGGCGTCGGCCGCGTCGCCGACCAGATGCCAGATACGGCGGATGCGCCTCGCATCGTCAAGGCCGATGCCAATTCCGAGCCGGTGATGCGGCTGGCTGTCACCTCCGACACCATGTCGGTGCAGGACATGACGGTGCTGGTCCAGGACCAGATCGAGGACGAGCTTGCCGCCGTGCCTGGCGTAGCCGACGTCCAGGTCTATGGTGACCGCGACAAGATATTTCGCATCGATGTCGATCAGAACAAGCTCGCCGGCCTGGGCTTCACCGTCGCCGACCTGAGGACAGCGCTGGCCTCGGTCGCTTTCGATTCGCCTGCCGGCTCGATCACCACGACCAACCAGGATCTGATCGTGCGTCCGACGGCGGACGTGACCACGCCGGAGGAGTTCGAAAACATCATCATCGGCGGCACGACCCGCATCCGCGACGTCGCCACCGTCACGCTCGGCCCCGACATCGGTCAGACCACATTGCGATCGAACGGCAAGACCGGCATCGGTCTCGGCATCATCCGCCAGGCGGAATCGAACACGCTGGATATTTCGACCGGCGTCAGGGCCGCCGTCGCCGCGCTGCAGGCGGATCTGTCTCAGGGCATGTCGATCAAGGTCACCAGCGACGATGCGGTCTTCGTCAACGGCGCGGTGCATGAGGTCGAGATCGCACTCGGCCTGTCCGTCTCCATCGTGCTGATCGTCATCTATGTGTTTCTCCTCGACTGGCGCGCGACGCTCATTCCTGGGCTTGCGATGCCGGTCGCCATGATCGGGACGATCGCCGCCATCTATCTTGCCGGCTTCTCGGTCAACATATTGACGCTGCTGGCCCTGGTGCTGGCGACGGGCCTGGTCGTCGACGACGCCATCGTTGTTCTGGAAAATATCGTGCGACGACGCAACGAAGGCATGGGGCCACGCGCCGCGGCCGTGCTTGGCGCCCAAGAAGTGTTCTTCGCCGTCATCGCCACGACGCTGACGCTGGTCGCCGTCTTCGTGCCGATCTCCTTCCTGCCCGGCCAGACCGGCGGCCTGTTTCGCGAATTCGGCTTCGTTCTCGCCATATCGGTGCTTCTGTCCGCCGTCGTGGCGCTGACCCTTTGTCCGATGCTTGCCTCGCGCATGCTGTCGGTCGCGCCGCTTCATCACGAAGGCGGCAGCGGCATCGGCGCCCGCATCGGCGGCGCGCTGAACAGGCTCTACCGGCGCTGCCTGCGCACCTGCCTCGATGCGCCGTGGATCGTGCTCCTGGTCGCGCTGCTGTTTGCAGCCACCGCCTTCACGCTGTTCGGCACGATTCGCCAGGAACTGACGCCGACCGAGGATCGTGCCGTCGTGCTCATGCGCGTCGACGCGCCGCAAGGCGTCAGCCTCGACTACACGACGCAGCAGATGCAGAAGATCGAAAAACTGATCGAGCCGCTGCGCGATTCCGGCGAAATCCGCAATACGTTCGAGAGCGCCGGCCGCAACGGCGCCTACAATGCCGGCTTCATGGTGATGACGCTGGCGCCATGGGACGAGCGCACCCGCAGCCAGCAGCAGATCATGGCCGACATCAGACGGCTCACCCGGCAGGTGCCGAGCGTGCGCGTCTTTCCGATGCAGCCCAACAGCCTCGGGATTCGCGGCGCCGGCAACGGCCTGCAGTTCGCGCTGGTCGGCAACAACCGTGCGGCGCTCGGCGACGCTGCGGTGAAGATCATCGCCGAGATGCAGAAGGACGCCCTCTTCCAGTCGCCCCGGCTCTCCGTCGACCCGACGCAGCCCCAGCTTTCCGTCGCCATCGACCGCGAGCGCGCTTCCGACCTCGGCATCGACATCACCAGGCTGGCCGATTCCTTCCAGGCCATGCTCGACGGCAATGATGTCGTCGACGTCTATATCGCCGATCGCAGCTACGGCGTGAAGCTCGTCTCGACGACCAACCCGATCAACGATCCGACCGATTTGGAGAACATCTTCCTGAAGACGGCCGACGGCCGCTTCGTGCCGATGTCGACCATCGCCACTTTGACCGAGCGCGCCGTACCGCCCTCGCTGACCCGCGAGCAGCAGCAGCCGTCGGTGGCGATCACCTCCAACCTCAGCGGCGATTTCGCGCTCGGCCAGGCGCTCACCCGCGCCGAGGCAATCGCCACGCCGCTTCTGCCGCCGGGCAGCCGCATCGTCCCCTTGGCCGAGGCGGCGACGCTGGGCGAGACCAACAGCGCCATGATCACCATCTTCGGCTTCTCGCTAGTCATCATCCTTTTGGTGCTCGCCGCTCAGTTCGAGAGCTTCGTCAGCGCGGTCATCATCATGGCGACGGTGCCGCTCGGCCTCGCCTGCGCGATCTTTGCCCTTTTGCTCAGCGGCACCAGCCTCAACGCCTACAGCCAGATCGGCCTGGTGCTGCTGGTCGGCGTGATGGCCAAGAACGGCATCCTGATCGTCGAGTTCGCCAATCAGTTGCGAGACCGCGGGCTCGGCGTGCGTGAGGCGATCGAGCAGGCCTCCACCATCCGGCTGCGGCCGGTGATGATGACGATGATCTGCACCGTGCTCGGCGGCGTGCCGCTGGTGCTGGCGAGCGGCGCCGGCGCCGAGGCGCGGATCGCGCTCGGCTGGGTGATCGTCGGCGGCCTGGGTCTGGCCACCGTCTCGACGCTGTTCCTGACGCCGGTCGCCTATCTCCTGCTCGGCCGCTTCGTCACGCCGAAGGTGGAAGAGGCGTCACGGCTGAAGCGCGAACTCGAACAAGCCGCCTACACCAATGTCGAGCCGGCTGAGTAGGCAGGACAATCGCTTCAGCTTAGACCGGTGACCGCTCATTCCAAGCGTTTGCGCTGCCCCTCACCTGCCTGCCGGCATCCTCTCCCCGTATAGGGACGGGGAGAGGGGCTCTCGTCACCGATTTCGCCAATCACTGGCGTCGCAAGAAGGGCGCCGGCGTTGCGGTCAGCTCCTCCTCCCCGTCACTATACGGGGAGGAGTGCCCGGCAGGGCGATGAGGGGCGGCGCCGACTTCAACAAGTTGATCTCCAATACAAATTGGGCACTATCATTTGCCTGAAGAGATTTGCGGCCCTGACCATGGCAGCCTTTTGCTGGGCGAGGCACGGGCGCGCGGAGGAATTGCGATGAGCTATCTGGACGAGCTGTTTTCGGTGGCCGGCAAGACCGCGCTGGTGACCGGGGCTGCGACCGGCATCGGCCGCATGGCGGCGACCGCTTTGGTCAGTGCCGGCGCCACCGTGATGATCGCCTCGCGCAAGGGTGAGGACTGCATCAGGGTTGCCGATGAACTGAACGGCCTCGGCGGCACCGGCCGGGCCGAAGGCTTTGCCGGCGATGTCTCCAGCGAGGCTGGCATCGCGGCGCTGGTCGACGAGGTCAAAGGCGCGGACCGAGCGGCTGAACATCCTGGTCAACAATGCCGGCGTCTCCTGGGGGGCGCCGCTGGAAAGTTTTCCCTACCATGCCTGGGCCAGGGTGTTCGGCGTCAACGTCACTGCGGTCTTCCAACTGACGCGCGAGCTTCTGCCGCTGCTCGATGCCGCCGCCAGCGATGCCGATCCGGCCCGGGTGATCAATCTGGGTTCGGTGATGGGCACGCAGCCGCTGGCCGACGACGCCTACTCTTACTCTGCCTCAAAGGCTGCTGTTCACCATCTGACGCGCATCTTGGCGATCGAGTTCGCCGCCCGCCGCATCACCGTCAATGCCTTCGCCCCCGGCCCCTTCCAGAGCCGGATGACAGCTTTTGCCACCGCGAGCGAGGAACAGGCAAGACAAGTCGGCGGCCATGTTCCGCTTCGTCGCATCGGCGCGTCGGATGACATTGCCGGCGCAACGCTCTATTTGTGCAGCCGTGCCGGCAGCTATGTCACCGGCGCCATCCTGCCGATCGATGGCGGGCAGTCGGTGCAGCATGGGCTGACACTGTTCAAGGAATGAAGCCGCTCGCGCTCCGGACGGTTGAAATGGAGGACATCAGCGTGGAACCGATCAGTCTCGATGTGCTTCTGGCCAGCGTCGGCAAGGAGGTCGGCGTGTCGTCGTGGCGGGTGGTCTCGCAGCGCATGATCGACCAGTTCGCCGACGCCACCGACGACCACCAGTTCATCCATTGCGACCCGGAGCGCGCCAAGCGCGAGACGCCGTTCGGTGGCACCATCGCGCATGGTTTTCTGTCGCTTTCGCTTTTATCGGCGATGACCTTCGAGACCATGCCGCCGCTCGAAAACAGCAAGATGGGCGTCAACCATGGTTTTGACTCGCTGCGCTTCCTGGCGCCGGTGAAGACCGGCGCGCGCATCCGCACCCGTTTCGTGCTGGCCGACGTCAAGGTCAGGCCGTCGGGGTGGGTGCAGACCGCGCATGACGTGACGATCGAGATCGAGGGCTCGAAAAAGCCGGCGCTGACCGCGCGCTGGCTGACGCTGACATTGATCGAGCGCGAGCCAGAAGCGGCCTGAACGGCTCAACGAACCTCGCCAGAGATCATCTTCATGTGCCGGCCGACCTGCAGGGCGATGTAGACGACCAGCGCGCAACCGATCGGGAACACGATCTCGTTGAGGCCGGTTGTGATCGCCCGCGGCAATTCAAGGGCAACGCCGTTCACCGCGGCCGTCTCAATCGTCAGGACCGTGATTCCGCCGCCGAACACCGCGCCGATCGCGGTGCCTGCCAGCGCGAAATGGAGCGGACGGGGCCTTTCCTTCGACGCCAGCGAGGCCAGGATCCAGCCGAGCAGGCCGTATTCGATCGCCCGTAGCACGCCCAGCGTGGTGAGCGAGAGGGTGGCCGGTTTTGTGGCCGCATCAAGAGCAGTTACCATGACCTTTTGCGACCCCTTGGCGATGGCCATCGCCAGTGGTGCCGAGATTGCAGCGATCAGGCCGCCGAGCGAGGCTCGTACCTTGGCGATCGCCGTGCCGAGGCTGAGACCGGCGCAGACGAAGAACGCCCACGTCACGCCTTGCGCCAATTCGATCAGGATCAGGGTGGTAGCCGGGTGAGAACCCGCTGCAAGCCTGCCAGCCAGAGTAAGCGCCTCCATGGCGAATCCGAGCGCGATCGCCAACGATGCAACCATGACCACCCGCCTGAGGGCCAGCATGGCATCGTGAGAAAGTGGATCTGCGTTTGGCGCAACGGAAGAAAGCTCGGTCATGGTCATCTCGGCCCTAGCAACAAAATCTCTTGGCCGGGCCGCAGCTAACCTCTGGTTGTAACAGTCCGATGCCGCGTCGTTTCTGCCCGGGTAACACGTGTGATCGATGTTTAGGCGAAAATGGCTGAGAAGGACGCCGATTTTTGACCGCGCCTTGTCCGATTCCGTACAGCGTATATAATTTAGCCAGCCACAAACAGAAGGCAGGCGAAAATTGCCGCTTAGCGTCCAGACACGCCGCGAGAAACAAAAGGCCGAACTGCGCTCCGAACTTGTCGACGCCGCGCACAAGCTCGTCCAGGAAGAAGGCTATGAAGGCCTCACCATCCGCAAGCTGGCCAAGCGTGTCGGCTATGCGCCGATGTCGGTCTATTCCTATTTTGCCGACAAGCAGGACATCTTGTTCGCGTTGGCCGAGGACGCGTTCAAGACTCTGGCAAAGCGTATCGAGGATCACCCGGCCGACGATCCGATCGAGGCGCTGCAAGTGGTGATGACCGAATATGCGGCCTTCGGCCTTGGCAACCCCAACGAGTATCGCACGATATTCATGACCGAGAAGGTCAAGCCCCCGGAAGGCAGGACCTTCGCCGAGATGCAGGAGGGCAACCCATTGATGAAGGTGCTGATCAAGAGGGTCGAAGCCTGCGTGGCCGCCGGCAGGCTGAGGGGCGATCCGCGCGCCATCGCCACCATGCTGTGGTCGGTCGGCCACGGCACGATCTCGCTGCTGATCACCTTTCCCTTCTATCCGTTCGGCGACCAGCAGGCTTTCGTCAAGCGGATGTGCGACTTCACGCTTGCCGCTCTGGCCACGCAGGACGTGCCGCCGCTGACCGAGACGCCGGTCAACTGCTGAAGGGTTTTTGTTCGGTTTCGGATAGCTGACAGGCAAGCGAAACAGGGCGAAGGCCTGGGGAATCAATCTATGCGTGTAGGACCCTGGTGGCTGGGATCGCGACCCGGCGGGCTAGCGCCACGCTCGCCATCAAAAATTCCGTACATGTACAATTTCCGACTTGAACTTCATATTCGCCGGCCGTATATGTACGCAATGTTGTACATGTACAGAAAGATTTCAGAGATCCAGCCCGGAGACAGACAATGAAAAAGACAATCCTCACCCTCGCGGCAGTGCTTGCTTTCTCGGGCGCTGCCTTCGCCGACCAGAGTCAGCCCGGCAAACAGGCGACGGCCGCGGCCTGCGCCGACACCAGCATCAAGCTCGATTGCGGCGCCACCGGATCGGTCGAGAAGGCAGGCGCGGCCACCCACAAGGGCTCAACGGAAAGCAAGGACCCGCGGCTCGGCATCGACATCGACCCGTGGATCGTGCCCAGCACATTCTGACGTTCGAAAACAAAAGCGGCGACAGGAAATCCTGACCGCCCCGCTCTCGTGGCCGGCGACCCGGCTCGCTGGAGCCTGATGGAATTTATTTCCTGCGCTTCTTCATTCCGGCCACGATCTTGGCCTTGCCAGGTCTTGCAGGTGCGCCGGGAATCGAAGTCCCGGTGATCGACACCGGATCGCTGGCCGGAAACGTGTCCTCGAGCCCTTCCTCGAGTTCCTCTTCAATGTTTGGCTCTTTGTGCTGCTCGTGTTCGAACGAGCGCACGGCCGGCGTCTTCTGAGCCGCTGGATTCGGCGCGGATTTCGACGGCATCGACATTCTCCCCGACGTGCTCCGGCAAACGGTCGCGCCCAGCGAATATCCTAAGCCGCTGCGTCGCCGGCCGCCTCCGACAGGAAAGTAAAGACATAATCGGAAAAAGAGCGCCAGCATTCAACCCGGAACGCGTCGGCTGCGATGCGCAATAGCACGATCTCGGCCTTGCCCAGGATGGTGCGCGAGGCCGCGCCCACCGGAAAGACGTCCAGCGACAGATCCTGCGGACAGCCTGAATTGATCGTCGCCGCCGCAGCTGGACCGATAACCGAGATGGCGACGTTGCGATGCGAGATGCCGACCGCCGAATGCAGCACTGTGACCTCGGCGCAATCGGCGAGCGGGTCTTTTCCCACCTCGTCGATGACCAGCCATTCGTCCGGCCCAAGCCACAATGCCGTGCGCCCGGCTTTTGCCGCCGAGGTTTTGGGCTTCCGCGGCAGCTCCACGCCAAGCGCCTTCGAAAGCGCCGCGACCGAGGCGTCCGGCGCGCGCAGCGAAATACGCCGCGCCGGCGGCAGCACAGCAAGCGTAACGCCGGTTACGGACAGCTCCTGACCGGCGAGAGCCGGCCGGCGTTCGACCGACGGCGCAGCGGCGGCAGATTCCTTCGCGGCAGCCTTAGCCATTGAGGCGCTCCCCCTTGTCGTCAAAGAACACCATGCCGGTGACCTCCACCTCGATCGTCGCATTGGGCATCGGCACGTAGAGCGTCTCGCCCATCCGGTCGCGGCCGCCGGCAACCAGAGCCAGCGCAATCGAGCGGCCGCAATTTTCCGACCAGTAGCTCGAGGTGACATGGCCAATCATCGTCATCGGGATCGCCTGCTTCGGATCGCCGACGATCTGCGCGCCTTCTTCTAGCACCACTTTTGGGTCTTTGGTCTTCAGGCCGACAAGCTGCTTGCGGCCCTTGGCGACCAGGTCGGGCCGAGCCATGCCCCTGATACCGACGAAATCGGTCTTCTTCTTGCCGACCGCCCATTCGAGCCCGGCATCGCCGGGCGTCACCGTACCGTCGGTGTCCTGGCCGACGATGATGTAACCCTTTTCGGCACGCAGCACGTGCATCGCTTCGGTACCGTAAGCACAGGCGCCGTGCTTCTGGCCCTCGGCCCACAGCGCTTCCCAAACGGCCTGGCCGTAATCGGCCGGCACGTTGACCTCGAAGCCGCGCTCGCCGGTGAACGACATGCGGAACAGCCTTGTCGGCACGCCGCAAATCCTGCCCTCGCGCACCGACATATGCGGCAGCGCCCCGTCCAACATGTCGATGCCCTCGACCAGCGGCGCGATGATCTCCCGCGACTTCGGTCCCTGCACGGCGATCACCGCCCACTGCTCGGTGATCGAGGTCAGCCAGACGTTGAGATGCGGAAACTCGGTCTGGAGGTAATCCTCCATATGGTTCATGACTCGCGGCGCACCGCCGGTCGTCGTCGTCACATGGAAACGGTCGGGTGCAAGCCTGCCAACGACACCGTCGTCATAGATGAAACCATCCTCGCGCAGCATGATGCCATAGCGGCAGCGGCCGGGCTCCAGTTTCTCCCACGGATTGGTGTAGAGCAGTTCCATGAACTTCGCCGCATCCGGCCCGACCACCTCGATCTTGCCCAGCGTCGAGGCGTCGAACAGGCCGGCCGTCTTGCGCACCGTGACACACTCGCGATCGACGGCGGCGTGCATGTCCTCGCCTGCCTTGGGAAAATACCAGGCGCGCTTCCATTGGCCGACATCCTCGAACACTGCACCTTGGCGCTCGGCCCACGGATGGATCGCCGTCTTGCGGGTCGGGTCGAAGAGCGGACCCCGCGCGTGTCCGACGATCGAACCGAAAGTGACCGGCGTGTAAGGCGCCCGGAACGTCGTCAGGCCGACTTGCGGGATCGGCATGCCCAGCGTCTCGGCGGCGATCGCCAGGCCGTGCATGTTCGAGGTCTTGCCCTGGTCGGTCGCCATGCCGTTGGTGGTGAAGCGCTTGACGTGCTCGATCGAGCGCATGCCTTCATGCACCGCCTGGCGGATGTCCTTGGCGGTGACGTCGTTCTGGAAGTCGACGAAGGCTTTTACCGTCGTGTCCGGCCCGGCGCCGGGCGCCGCGCCCAGCATGCCACGCGACCAACTCTCGCTGGCGTCGACCTTCGGCTTGGCGCCGGCATTCTTGACGCCCGCATCCTTGGCCACCTTGGCGCCCGCCGCATAGGCCTCGTCGATCGTCGCCGACAGTCCGTCCGTGCCGTTGCAGGCGCCGACCGACACGCAATCCTGCGCGTAGGTACCGGGCACGAAACGCTTGGTCTCGTCGTTGAAGGCGACCTTGCCGCGCGATTGCGAGAACAGATGCACCGACGGTGTCCAGCCGGCCGACATCAGGATGGCGTCGACCGGGATGGTGCGCTCGCCGCCGCCATTCTTCGGCTGAACGGTCATCGACGAAACCCGCAATTTGCCGCCGGCGCGGATCACCGCGCGGCCGAAATTGACCTCGATTCCAAGCGCCCTCGCCTCGTCGATCACCGATCCGGTCGGGTTGTCGCGCAGGTCGACTATCGCCGCCACGCCGACGCCGGCCTTCTTCAGGTCGATCGCCGCCGCATAGGCGGAATCATTGACCGTATAGACGCCGACATTCCTGCCGACCGCGACGCCAAAATGGTTGAGATAGGTGCGCGCCGCCGACGCCAGCATGATGCCTGGCCGGTCGTTGTCGGCAAACACCATGTGCCGCTCGATGGCACCGGTCGCCAGCACGACGCGTTTGGCACGGACCTGCCACAGCCGCTCGCGCGGCAGCTCGCGGCCGGCATTCTTTAGATGGTCGCTGACGCGCTCGACCAGCCCGACGAAATTCTGCGCGTAATAGCCGAAGGCCGTGGTGCGCGACAGCACGCGGACATTGTCCATGGCCTTGAGCTTGGCGACTGCACCTTGCGCCCAGGCAAAACCATCCTGGCCGTCGATCCTGGCGCCACTCTCGAAATGCAGGCTGCCGCCAAAATCCGGCTGCTCGTCGGCAAGGATGACGCGCACGCCGGTTTCGGCCGCGGCAACTGCCGCGGCGATGCCGGCAGCACCGCCGCCCAGCACCAGCACGTCGCAATGTGCGAAACGCGCCGAATAGTGGTCGGGATCCGGCTGGTCGGGAGCGACGCCAAGCCCTGCCGCAGCCCTGATCCTGGGCTCGTAAAAGTTCTTCCAGGCGGACTTCGGCCACATGAAGGTCTTGTAGTAAAAGCCCGCCGAAAGCAGCGGCGAGGCGATGTCGCCGAGCGCGCTGACGTCGAAGGCCAATGACGGCCAGCGGTTCTGCGACTGTGCCGTCAGCCCGTCATAGAGCTCCTGCACGGTGGCACGGACATTTGGCGTCCTCCTGGCCGAGTCGCGCTTGATCTCAACCAGCGCGTTGGGCTCTTCCGCCCCGGCGGACAGGAAGCCGCGCGGCCGGTGATATTTGAACGAACGGCCGACCAGATGGACGCCGTTGGCGAGCAGCGCCGAGGCCAGCGTTTCGCCCTCGACGCCGGCATAGGACTGGCCGTCGAAGCTGAACCGAGCGGTCTCTGCCTGCTTGAGGCGCCCGGCGCCGGGAATGCGGAACGTCGCAATCATTCGGAGGCTCCCGGCAGCTTCGCCGGCTTGGGCTCGCCGGCCTTGTAGGTCATCAGGAACCTGTCGCTGACGGTATCGCGCACGGCATTAAAGAACCGCGCGCAGCCATGCATGTGCCGCCAGCGCTCATAGATGATGCCTTTGGGATTCGAGCGGATGAAGAAGAACTTTTCAAAATCGTCGTCGCTTGTCGCGGCCATATCCGCCGAACGCGCGATATGCGCCTCGCCGGCGTTGCGGAATTCAAGTTCCGGACGCTCTTCCTCACAATAGGGGCAGCGGATGAGAAGCATGGTTGTTCCTACAATTCGCCGTGGCCGACGCAAGCGTCGGCGGGTTGATCGCAAAGCCTCTGGCCCAACATCACAAAGCGGGCCATCATCAGTGCGCCACCGCTGCCGCCGCTGCCTCGTCGATCAGCCGACCGGTGCGGAAGCGCTCGATGGTGAAGGGCGCGTTGATCGGATGCGGATCGTCCCTGGCGATGGTGTGGGCAAAGACATGGCCCGAGCCCGGCGTCGCCTTGAAGCCGCCCGTGCCCCAGCCGCAATTGACATAGAGGCCGGGCACCGGCGTCTTGGCCAGGACCGGCGAACGGTCGGGCGTCACGTCGACGATGCCGCCCCACGAGCGCAGCATCTTCATGCGCGTGAACATCGGGAACATCTCGCAGATGGCGTCGAGCGTGTGCTGCAGGATGTGCAGGCCGCCGGTCTGCGAATAGGAGATATATTGGTCGGTGCCGGCGCCGATGACCAGTTCGCCCTTGTCGGACTGCGAGATATAGGCGTGCACCGTGTTCGACATCACCACGCAGGGGAAGACCGGCTTGACCGGCTCCGACACCAGCGCCTGCAGCGGATAGCTTTCCAGCGGCATGCGCACGCCGGCCATGTCCATGATGACCGACGAATGGCCGGCGGCAACGACGCCGACTTTTTTGGCGCCGATGAAGCCGCGCGTCGTCTCGACGCCCATGACCGCGCCGTTCGGCGCCCGCTTGACGCCGGTGACCTCGCAATTCTGGATGATGTGGACGCCGCGCGCCGAGGCGCCGCGCGCATAGCCCCAGGCGACGGCATCGTGACGCGCCGTGCCGCCGCGACGCTGCAGGGTCGCGCCCATCACCGGATAGCGGGCATCGCGCGAAATGTTGAGCGGCGGGCAGAATTCCTTGGCGGCTTCCGGCGTCAGCCATTCATTGTCGATGCCGTTCAGACGGTTGGCATGGACGTGGCGTTTCAGGACCTGGATGTCGTGCACATTGTGGGCCAGCATCATGACGCCGCGCGGCGAATACATGACGTTGTAGTTGAGCTCCTGGCTGAGCCCGTCCCACAGCTTCAGCGCGTGGTCGTAGATGCCGGCGCTCTCGTCATAGAGATAGTTGGAGCGGATGATGGTGGTGTTGCGGCCGGTATTGCCGCCGCCGAGCCAGCCCTTTTCCAGCACCGCGACATTGGTGATGCCGTGCACCGTGGCGAGATAATAGGCGGTGGCCAGGCCATGGCCGCCGGCGCCGACGATGATGACGTCGTACTCCTTCTTCGGCTCTGGCGAGGACCACTGTTCCTCCCAGCCCTTGTGGCCGCGCATGGCCTCGCGGGCGATGGCGAATACCGAGTATTTCTTCAACGTTCCAGCCTCGCAGATAGCGGCCGGACATCCAATCGAGCCCCGGCGCGCGAGGTGTATCACTAGCGAAACAGCGCTGCCACCCTTGCGCTGTTTGCGACGGCGCTTGCCGTTTTGCGCCACGGCCAAAAAGACCTGTCGAGCAACGAGCCGAACGACGCATCCGGACGCCTTCAGGTATCGGGTGGCTCGTGCCGCCTCGATCTGCGACCAAGCATCCGATTGCCGGCGAAAGCTGGCGCGAAAGAAGGATGCAAAAATGCTCGCACTCGCCAACAAGATCGCCATCGTCACCGGCGCCAGTTCCGGCATCGGCCGCGCCACGGCAAAACTCTTTGCCGAGGAAGGCGCCAAGGTGGTCGTCGCTGCCCGTCGCCAGGCAGAGCTGGACGCGCTCGTCGCGGAAATCGAGGAAGCCGACGGCACGGCGATCGCCCTTGCCGGCGACGTTCGCGACGAAGCCTATGCCAAAGCCCTTGTCGACCTGGCGGTCGAGAAATTCGGCGGGCTGGATATCGCCTTCAACAACGCCGGCTCGACCGGCAAGATGGGTCCAATCTCGGAGCTGTCGCTGGAAGGCTGGCGAGAGACGCTTGACACCAACCTGACCAGCGCATTCCTCGGCGCGAAATATCAGGTCCCGGCGATGGTCGAACGCGGCGGCGGATCGCTGATCTTCACCTCTACCTTTGTCGGCCATACCGTCGGCATGCCCGGCATGACCAGCTATGCCGCAAGCAAGGCCGGGCTGATCGGATTGACGCAGGTGCTTGCCGCCGAATATGGCGCCAAAGGCGTGCGGGTCAACGCGCTGCTGCCGGGCGGCACCGCCACGCCTTCGGCAACGTTCAAGACACCTGAATCGCGAGCCTTCGTCGAAAACCTGCATGCCTTGAAGCGCGTCGCCGAGCCTGAGGAGATCGCCCATTCGGCGCTCTATCTGGCTTCCGACGCATCGAGCTTCACCACTGGAACTGCGCTGTTTGCCGATGGCGGGGTCTCGATCAATCGGACGTGAGGCAATCTCGCAAAAGCGGTCTTGCTTTCCGGTGCGATTTGGCGATTTCTTCGGACACTTCTGTTCGAAGACAGGCCTAGAACATGCTGCTGATCAGGACCTACATCGCTGCTAGCGCAATCGAAGGCGTCGGCGTGTTCGCCGCCGAGCCGATCAGGAAGGGAGCGTCGATCTGGCGGCTCGATCCCGACTTCGATCGGCTGATCCCGCTGGAAAAATATGGGGCCGCGCCGCCGCACCTCAGGGAATTGCTCGACAGATATGCCTATCCTAGCCCGGACCGGCCCGGATTCATCGTCTATGAGGTCGACAATGGCCGCTTCATGAACCATTCTGAAAGGCCGAACACGGATTTTTCTCGGCATGGTGGGGCAACCGCGATCCGCGCCATAGCGGCGGGCGAGGAAATAACCTGCGATTACGGCGAGTTCTTCGAAGATTTCGAGCGGCTTCATTTGGCCACGGCATAGAGGAGCGCCTGTCGCCGCTTGCGAATGCAAGGACCATCAAACGGGCCCGGAGTGGTGAGCGGCTCCGGGCCACATTTCCATTCCCAGATCAGTTCCGGTGGGCGTGCGGCTCGTCGGTGTGGCGGCCGTCATACTGCAGGTCCAGCTCGCGAATCGCCTCCTTGCCTTTCTTCGGATCGACAAGCCTGAGAAGCGCGTCGATCTTGGCCTCCATCCGGTCGGTACTCTCCTTCGATTGCGGCGAACCGACGAAGAGCAGGAACGCCAGGCCACCGACCTGCCAGAGCAGCTGCAGGAATTCCGATTGCCAGTTCTCGAGCGTGTCGCGGCTCATCTCGATCAGATAGCCGCCGAACTCTGGCGGTTGGCTCAGCGCTCGCTGCTCGTCGAGATAGGCGAACCAGCCGAAAACCCAGTGGCCGACGATCGAAATGATGAAGAAGCCGAGGGTAATCCAGGCATAGCTGTAAGCCCGCCACACCGAAGGTGGTGTCACCTTGGCCGCCGGCCTGTCGTCCTCATCGTTTGGCATTGTCGCTGTCCGACCCCGAGCGAGCCAAGAACTGCTCCGTAGTCGCGGGCAGCTTGTTTTTCAGCCACTCGGCCATCGCCTCCTCCTCACGCAGATTTTCTTCGCAGGCCCGGGCGACTTCTGTTTCGCCTAGGGATTCGGCGGCTGCGATGAGGATCGTGTAGGATGCGATCTCCATGTGCTCGAAGGTGTAGCTCGCCAGTGAGCCTTTCATCACCTCGTCGCCGGCGAAGACGCCGCTTAGGGACTGTGCCATCGCCAGCAGCTTGCCGCCGGCGTCCTTCAGCGTGGACGTATCTTCGCCCACTTGTTCCAGGCAGGTCCTGAGGCGCGCGGCTTGCCCTCTCGTCTCGTTGAGGTGCAGGCTGATGCGCTCACGGAGTTCGGGATAACTCTCCAGCCGGCTCAGCTGGCCGTTCAGCATGGTTTCGGCCTGCTCCTCCATCGCATGCGCGTCCCTGAGCCACTGGACGAGCCATTCACGGGTCTCTGACATCGGTTTTCTCCTGTGCTTGCGTATGCGAAACAACCATGGGGAACGAGGTTTGTTCCTTCGTCGATAAAGCCGGGCGGACCGTTTTGCCGGATTGAGGCAGCAGGTTTTATCGGTGGCTGAGAAGACGTCAACGATGCTCTCATCGGCGCGGAGAGCCCGCCCGATAAGGCAAATCTACTACCAAGGGTCGTAATTCCTTGCTTTCTGACGGCAGTTATGCTAATGATTTGCGTATGGTGCTGATTGCGCCGACGACCCGCCGCCGAGGCGGGTTTTTCGTTTCGGCAGTGGACAGAGCGGCGTGATTCTGCTATCAGCCGCCACAATTCGTGGTGTAGACCGCCGCGGAGGCAAGCGACTATGGCCACTTGCCTGTTGTTAACAAACCCGAAAGACAGGATTGCCCGTGCAGGTACTCGTCCGCGACAACAATGTTGATCAGGCGCTTCGCGCGCTCAAGAAAAAGATGCAGCGCGAAGGCATCTTCCGCGAAATGAAGATGCGCGGACATTATGAGAAGCCCTCTGAGAAGCGCGCCCGCGAAAAGGCGGAAGCCGTTCGCCGCGCCCGTAAGCTGGCCCGCAAGCGCGCCCAGCGCGAAGGCCTGCTGCCGATGACGCCGCGCCCGGTGGCGGCTGGTGCCGCTGGGGCCGGCGCTCCGCGTCCGCCTCGGTTCTGACGCCAATTTTTCGTCCTTTTCGAAGGATACCCAAGGTGGCGCGATGCGAAATCGCCGCCACCTTTTTGTTTTGAATTCGACCAGCTCGCAGAGGGCCGGTTCGGAGAGGGAACAGACCTGACGGCGCGGGCGGGCAGTGAGGACGAGCAGACATGAACGCAATTAGCGTGGAGCGCAGAACCGCAATGCGCGGCTTCGCCCTGACGGCAGCCCTGCTTTCTGGCTTGGCGATCGCCGGCTGCCAGACAGCCCCGACCGGTGAATTCACCAACATCGACAAGGCACAAGGGTCGGCCGAGAACATCTCCTCGCTGTCAGCCGTTATCCAGCGCAGTCCCCAGGATCCGGAAGGCTATAATGTGCGTGGCTCGGCCTATGGCCGCGGCGGCCAGTATCAGGCGGCGCTCAAGGACTTCAATACCGCCATCCAGCTCAATCCGAATTTCTACCAGGCCTATTCGAACCGCGCTCTCATCCAGCGATTCCTCGGCGATCAGGCGGCCGCGCTTTCCGACTACAACCGCTCGATCCAGATCAATCCCGACTATGACGCAGCCTATATCGGCCGCGGCAATCTCTACCGCAAAGCCAACCGCATCCAGGAAGCGTTCAACGATTTCCAGAAGGCGATCCAGCTCGACACGACAGACGCGCGCGCCTATCACAATCGCGGCCTGATCTATCAGAGCCAGGGCCAACACGCTTTCGCCATCGAGGATTTCTCGACAGCCATCTCGCTGGCGCCGGACGCCGCCGAACCCTACAATGGCCGCGGCCTCTCCTATCTCGCCATGAACGACGAGGACAACGCCTTCGCCGACATCAACATGGCGATCAAGCTCGACGGCAAGAATGCCGAGGCCTGGTCCAACCAGGCGCTGATCTACGAGCGGCGCGGCGACAAGGCCAAGGCGGCAAAAGCCTATCGCGAGGCCGTGCGCCTCAGCCCCACCTACCAGCCGGCCAAGGACGGCCTGGCGCGCACCAGCACCGGCTGACCGACGGCGGCGTTTCGGCCTGACGTGGCGGGCCTGCCGTTTGGCATGGCTTCGAAACCTTCAACGACTGCCGCCTTGATCGCGCCAAGTTCTCGGCGGAACGCTCGGGACGCTTAGCCGTTGTTCAGGGCTATTCGCGAAAAGGACTCCTCCCATGATCAAGAAACTCGCCTGTGCCGCCGCCCTCGCCGCTACGGTTCTAGCCGCCCCTGCCAGCTCAGGGAGGCTGCAGCTCGGCGTGCTCGACTGCACCATCGACGGCGGCACCGGCTATATCGTGACATCCAACAAGGGCGTGGCCTGCACCTTTCGCCCTCATCATGGCGGTCCCCCGGAAGCCTATACCGGGGTCATTTCCAAGCTTGGCGTCGACGTCGGCAGGACGCACCAGGGCGAATTGATATGGGCGGTTCTGGCGGCCACCCGCAACCGTGATGCCGGCGATCTTGCCGGCAGCTATTATGGCGTCAACGCCGAGGCCAGCGTGGTAACGGGCGGCGGCGCCAACCTTCTGGTCGGCGGTCTGAACAGCGCCTTCTCGCTGCAGCCTCTAAACGTACAGGCGCAGACCGGCGTCAACCTGGCAGTCGCCGTCACCTCACTGGAACTGATCCACTCTTTCAAATGAGCGCCATAGCGTGGCTCTGCATGCGGCGCGGAACAGGATAGAACTGTTCCGCGCCGCACGACTTTTGGGGAACCGCCGTGCGAGGGAAGATCATCGCTGACGCCATGATCGCAATCTTGCCATCCCGCCTTCATAGCACCCTCAGCGCACCCGCGAAAAACCGCTTGAGCTCAACTGCGGTTGAGGTTTTACAACCCATCCCCGAAGTGCCATTTGGAGACGAAGAGCGCTCCACCATTTCTTTAATCGGCGTATACGAAAGTTCGGGAGGGCGGGGTGATCGAAACCAGCACAAACAGGGTCGACTGGCGGGCGCTGTGGGCGAGCGGCGATCTGGCGCGCTTCTGCTTCATCAGCCTCGGCATCCTGCTGCACGCCACCAACGAAACCATGGTGGCAACGGTGATGCCGGCGATGGTCGGCGAACTCGCCGGGGTTCAGCTGGTCGGCTGGTCGCTGGCGATCTACGAGCTCGGCGCCATCGTCGCCGGCGCTGCCGCCGGACGGCTGGTGAGCTATGTCGCGTTGCGCACCAACATGGTGGTTGCCGCCCTGCTCTACGCGGCCGGCGCCCTGGTCTGCGCCATCGCGCCGTCCATGCCGCTGTTCCTGGCCGGGCGACTGATCGAGGGATTTGGCGGCGGCGCGCTGGTGTCGCTGGCCTTCGTCTCGGTCGAGCGGCTGTTTCCACGCGCCATCTGGCCGCAGCTTTTCGGCGTTATGTCGGCGATCTGGGGCGTCGCCGCCTTCAGCGGGCCGGTGCTCGGTGCGTTGATGACCGAGTTGCTCTCCTGGCGCTGGGCTTTCGGCGTCTTCACGCTTGGCGGCACCGCCATGGCGTTGGCGAGCTTCATCGTGCTCGACACGCCCGAGGCGACCCGGCCGCAGGCGATCACTGGAACCGCGCCGCCCTTCCCCTTTGCCGCGCTCGGCTGCCTTGCCGTCAGCGTCGTGCTGATCGCCACGGCCGGTGTCGAGATTGCCCTGCTGCGCTCCTCCCTGTTGCTCATCCTCGGCCTGATCGGGCTCGCGCTGTTCATCCGCATCGATGCGCTGAAGGCGGGCTCGCGGCTGTTCCCGTCGCGCCTGTTCTCCTGGCGCTCGCCGGTCGGCGCAGGCATGACCATGGTCGCCGCCTTTTCGGTGGCGACCTGTTCCTTCGCCGTCTACGGGCCGCTGCTTCTGACCAGCCTGCATGGCATTCCGATCCTGACCACCGGCTATATCATCGCCGCCGAATCGATCGCCTGGTCGATCCTGTCGATCCTCGTCGCCAATGCGCCGCCAGAGCGGGAAAGACTGATCATCACCGGCGGCGCGCTGATGATCGCGGCCGGCATCGCCGGTTTCGCCTATGCCGTGCCGGCCGGTTCGATTCCGCTGATCCTGTTTTGCGCCTTGCTGCAGGGCGGCGGCTTCGGCATTGCCTGGCCCTTCGTCACACGCGTGATCGTCGCGTCGGCCAGTGACGGCGAGCAGACGATCGCTTCCGCCGCCGTACCGACCATGCAGCGCATCGGCTATGCGGTCGGTGCCGCGTTGACCGGCATCGTCGCCAATGCCAGCGGTTTTTCCGAAGGCCTGAACCGTGAGGCGGCGGCGAATGTCGCCACGTGGCTGTTCCTCGCCTTCGTGCCGCTCGGGATTCTGGGCTGCCTCGCCGCGCTGAGGATCTCGGGGCCGGCAGCCCCACGGCCGGCGGAGCTGCCAATCTCCCCCCTTGTGGGGGAGATGCCCGGCAGGACAGAGGGGGGCGCGAAGGATCGCCAAACGTGGGCTTAACCTACCCATACGAGACAGCGCAGATTCCTGGGATCCTGTTATTTCGAGCGCCGCTGCGGGACACGATCTTTCGAAACGTCGGGGGGACAGCGCCCCCCTCTGGCCTGCCGGCCATCTCCCCCACAAGGGGGGAGATTGACTAGACGACGATCGTCTTCAGCCGCTCCGCTATAAGTGCTGCGAGCCGCGTCGCCACCTCGTCCTTGCTCATCTCAGGCCATTCGTCGACACCGGCCTTCGAGACGATCCGCACCGTGTTGCGGTCGCCGCCCATCACCCCGCTTTCGTGGGATACATCGTTGGCGACAATGAAATCGGCGCCCTTTTTCCTGAGCTTGGCCTCGGCGTTCCTGACCAGATCCTGCGTTTCGGCGGCGAAGCCGACGACCAGGCTGGGCCGCTTCCTGTGATGGCCGACACCGGCAAGAATGTCAGGGTTTTCGACCATCTGCAGCGCCGGCGGCCCCTCGCCCGCCACCTTCTTGATCTTCTCGCCGGCCGAAGCCTCGCTGCGCCAGTCGGCAACCGCCGCGACGAACACCGCCGCGTCTGCCGGCAGCAGCTGTTCGACCGCGTCCTTCATCTGGTTTGCGGTTTCGACATGCAGCGTGGTGACACCAGCGGGATCGGCAATGCCGACCGGACCGGAGACGAGGCGCACATCGGCGCCCAGCCTTGCCAGCGCCGCCGCGATGGCATGGCCCTGCTTGCCGGACGAACGGTTGGCGATGTAGCGCACCGGGTCGATCGGCTCATGCGTCGGCCCTGAGGTGACGATGATCTTTCTGCCTGCCAGCGGTTTCGGCCTGACATCGAGCAGCGCCTCGATCGCGGCAACGATTTCCAGCGGCTCGGCCATGCGGCCCTCGCCCGCCTCGTTGCTCTCGGCCATCTCGCCCTTTGCCGGGCCGACGAATGCGACGCCATCGTTCTGCAACGTCGCGCGGTTGCGCCGGGTCGCCGGATGCGACCACATTTTCGGGTTCATGGCGGGCGCCATCAGCACCGGCTTGTCGGTCGCAATGAGCACGGTCGAGGCAAGGTCGTTGGCATGGCCGTTGGCGAGCTTCGCCATCAGGTCGGCGGTAGCCGGCGCCACGACGACAAGAGCGGCCTCGCGCGACAAGCGGATGTGGCCGACATCGTGCTCGTCATTGCGGTCGAACAAATCCGTGAACACGTGGTCGGCCGACAGCGCCCCGACCGACAGCGTGGTGACGAATTCCTGCGCCGCGGCGGTCATCACCACGCGCACGGCGGCACCGCGCTCGCGCAGCCGGCGGATCAGGTCGAGCGCCTTGTAGGCGGCGACACCGCCGCCGATGATGAGCAGGATGCGCTTGGCGGAGAGGGTCATGCCCAGTTCTTGTCCGATGTCATGCCGGCTTCAGCGCCGGTTCGATGTCGGTATGGATGAAATCGTCGCCCTTGAAAAGCAGCGGCAGGTTTCGCGTCTTGGCCAAGGCGTAGGCGAAGCAGTCGCCCATGTTGAGATTGGCGCGATGGCCAGTACCTCGGCCATACAGTGCATAGGCTTCAATTCCGGCTTGCGCATGTTCGGCGGAGAGCGCGACGATTGTGACTTTGAGTCTAGCAAGAAGGCCCGTCAACTCGGCCGTGCCAGCCGCGCCATAGCGGCGGACAATTACTGTGCCGCATTCCATCAGGGTTGCGGCGCTCATCAGTATCCGCTGATTTCCCGCGAGGCGCTGGGCGATCGCCGGAGCGTCGGGCTCCTGCTTCAGGATGGCCACGATCGCTGAGGTGTCGACCACCACGGTCATTCCTCCTCGATGAAGGACCAGAGGTCATCAGTGAATTTCTTCTGATCGAAATCCGCTTGTTGCAGTCGTCGGCCGAATTCGAGGATTTCCTCCGCCGTAACAAAATCCCCGTCACGTTCTTTGGTGACTGCCACATCCTTCAGCAAGAGATTTCTTGCCTCCTGCTCCATTGACACGCCATGTCTGGCAGCCCGCTCGCGCAGCTTTTGCTTCAGATCGTCGTCGAGATTGCGAATGGTCAGGGTGCCCATAACTACCCTTGCCCCCGTGTCGTCGGTCTGAACTTGGCTTCGTCCTCGGCTGCAATGGCCGCCGAGTCGAAACCTTTGGTGGTCGGAAGCCCTACGGATGCGGCGAGCACGTCCCGCGCCTCCTGCTCCATGGAAACGCCACGCGCGGCGCCACGCTCACGCAGTCGCCGCATGACACTCTCATCCACATTGCGAACAGTAATCCGGGCCATGATCGCGCTCCCGCGACCTAATATAGCGACACTGGAGCATGACTGCAATGACAGCACTGCTGTCATTGCTTGCAGTCAGAGCAGCCTCCAGGCGATAAAGACCAGCGTCAGCGCGATCACCCACAGCGCCAGCCTGCCGGATCTGCTATAGCGCGCCTCGGCCTTGCCGATGGCGTGCGCCGTCCTGTCATCGAAACGCAGCCCGTGCTCGGCCATCAGATCGATCTCGCGCGACAGCCGCTCGGTGCGGGCGGCGAGGTCCGGCGCCTGGCGGGCCAGCGCCAGCAACGCGCTGGCGCCGTCGCGTGCGTCGGCCAGCAGGGCACGCGGGCCGAGATTGCCTGATATCCAGCCTCCGACCACCGGTTCTGACGTCTTCCACATGTTGAATGCCGGGTCGAGCGTGCGGGCAACGCCCTCGACCACCACCATGGTCTTTTGCAGCAGCACCAGTTCGGACCGCGTCGCCATGTCGAAGAGGTCGGTGACCTCGAACAGAAGCGCCAAGAGCTTGGCCATCGAGATGGTTTCGGCCGGCTGGCCGTGGATCGGCTCGCCGATGGCGCGGATCGCCTGGGCGAATGCCGCAACGTTATGCAGGCGCGGCACGTAGCCGGCCTCGAAATGCACTTCCGCGACGCGCAGATAGTCACGGGTGATGAAGCCGTAGAGAATTTCGGCGAGGAACCGGCGCTCCTTCTTGCCGAGCCGGCCGGCAATGCCGAGATCGACAGCGACGATGGTGCCATCGGGCTCGACGAACAGGTTTCCCGGATGCATGTCGGCGTGGAAGAAACCGTCGCGCAGCGTATGGCGCAGGAACGACTGGACCAGATTGGCGGCGATCGCCTTCAGATCGTGGCCGGCGGCAGTCAGGCCGGCAATGTCGTTCATCTTGATGCCGTCGACCCATTCCATGGTCAGCACGTCGCGGCCGGTGCGTTCCCAATCGACCGTCGGCACGCGAAAGCCGGGATCGTCCCTGGTGTTTTCGCCGAGCTCCGAAAGCGCTGCCGCCTCAAGCCTCAGATCCATCTCGATCTTGGTGGTCTGCGCCAGCGTCTGGGTCACCTCGACCGGCCGCAGCCGGCGCGACGACGGGATGTATTTTTCCTGGAGACGGGCGGCGAGGAAATAGCTTTCGAGATCGCGAAAGAAACGGCGCCGCACGCCCGGCCGGATCACCTTCACCGCCACCCGCGAACCGACGCCGTTCTGCAAAGTTTCGGCGGTATGGACCTGAGCGATCGAGGCCGCGGCGACCGCCTCGCCGAAACTGGCGTAGAGCTCGCCGACCTTGCGCCCGAGCGAGGCCTCTATCGCCGCAATGGCCTCGGTCTGCGGAAATGTCTGCATCTTGTCCTGCAGCATGGCGAGATCGAGCGCTATGTCGTTGCCGACGACATCGGGTCGTGTCGCCAGGAACTGGCCGAGCTTGACATAGGATGGGCCGAGCCGGACGACGGCCTTGGCCAGCCGATCGCCACGCTCGTAGGCAAGCGCGCGGCGGCGGGTGAACAGCCGTGCCACCCGCCAGCCGAATTTCGGCAGGCCGAACAGCTCATCGCCCGGCAACGCCGCGACGACGCCTTCGCGGACCAGCACCCAGCCGGCCCGTACGAGCCTGAAACCAGCGCCGACACTGCTCATGACTGCGCTTGTCCTGCCGGTTTTCTAGACCGGCGAAGGGCAGGTCGCGTATAAAAAATACGGGCCAGCCTCAAAGCTTCCAGCCCGAATGAAGCGCAGCTATGCCGCCGGCATAATTGCGAAAAGACACGCGCTCAAAACCGGCGCGGGAAATCATCGCGACAAAATTCTGCTGATTGGGAAATTTGCGGATCGATTCGACCAGATAGGAATAGGGTTCGTTTTCGCCGGTCACCGCCTTGCCGATCCTGGGGATGGCGTTGAACGACCACGCCTCGTAGACCCTGTCGAGCAGCGGCATGTCGACCTCGGAAAATTCGAGGCAGAGAAAGCGCCCGCCAGGCTTCAGCACGCGAAAGGCTTCGGCAAGCGCCACATCGATGCGCGGCACGTTGCGAACGCCGAAAGCAATCGTGTAGGCGTCGAAACTGGCCTCAGCGAAAGGCAGCTCCTCGGCATTGGCCTCGACGAAATCGGTATTATCCGTCAGGCCCTTTTTCTCGGCCCGGTCGCGGCCGACGGCGAGCATCGAGCCGTTGATGTCGAGAACCGTGGCATGGGCGTTCCTGCCGCTCGCCTCGACGATGCGGAAGGCGATGTCGCCAGTGCCGCCGGCAACGTCGAGAACGCTCCAGCCCGGTCGTTTCGGTGGATTGAGCCATGTGACCATGGCGTCCTTCCACAGCCGATGCAGGCCGCCCGACATCAGGTCGTTCATCAGATCGTAGCGGTTCGCCACCTTGTGGAAAACGTCGTTGACCAGGGACTGCTTCTCGCCTGCCCCTACGCGCTTGAAACCATAGGAGGTTTCCATACCGCCAACGGCCGTGGTTCTCTCAACCGACATTATTTTTGATCCGCCATAAAACCGGCGGGACCATAGCCGATCGATGGTGCCGACGCTATTGTTTAAGGCGCGGTGTTCGGCCGCGCTCCCCGGTCGTGGAATCATGCTTATGGCTCCATGTCCTGGACTGACCTGACGGGATGATTGCATGCCTTTGAAAGCGGAACTGCACTGCCATATCGAAGGGGCAGCGGCGCCCGAACTCGTCATCCGCCAGGCGCAGAAATACGGCAAGGACACCTCGCCCTACATTCAGGACGGCTCTTTCGTCTGGCACGATTTCAGCTCCTTCCTCGCCGCCTATGACTTCTCCTCCGACCTGTTCCGCGCCGAAGAGGACTATGCGCGGCTGGCCGATCATTATCTGACCAGCCTCGCCCGCGACGGCGCCATCTATTCCGAGATCTTCACCTCGCCGGACCACGCCGGGAAGGCCGGGCTGTCGCCCAGGGCCTATACGGACGCGCTCGGCGAAGGCATGGCGCGCGCCAAGGCCAAGACCGGCATCGAGGGCCGCATGATCGTCACCGGCGTGCGCAATGCCGGCGTCGAATCGATCGAGCAGGCGGCGCGCTTCGCCGCCCGCTGCGGGCATCCGCTGGTCACCGGCTTCGGCGTCGCCGGCGACGAGCGGATGGGCGATCTGGAGGACTATGTCAGGGCCTTCGAAATCGCCCGCGAGGCCGGCCTTGGCATCACCGTCCATGCCGGCGAACTGATGGGCTGGGAGAGCGTCAAGGCCGCGCTCGATCACATCCGCCCCGCTCGCATCGGCCATGGCGTGCGCGCCATCGAAAACCCCGACCTTGTCCGTCGCATCGCCGATGAAGGCGTCGTGCTCGAATGCTGTCCGAGCTCCAACATCGCGCTAAGGGTGTTCGACAGTTTCGCCGATCACCCCTTTCCGGCCCTGTTGGCGGCAGGCTGCAAGGTGACGCTTAACTCCGACGATCCGCCCTATTTCCGGACGTCGCTGAAGCGCGAATACGACATTGCCGCCGAGCATTTTTCGATGAACGACAAGGCGCTCGCCTCCGTCACGAGAACCGCCATCGACGCCGCCTTCGTCGACAGGAAGACCAAGGCAATGCTGCTGGGCCGGCTCGACGTCAAGGGCAGGTGAATGGTGAATGGTGAATGGTGAATGGTGAATGGTGAATGGTCCACCCGGCGCTTCGGTCCGTCAACCGCGAGTTCTCCGCTGAACCAAGGACTCGCAAACCTGTTCACTATTCACTATTCACCATTCACTACTCACTTTTCACCTGCGCAGCTAGGAGACCACCATGCAGGGCGTCACCGTCGTCGACCACCCGCTTGTCCAGCACAAGCTGACCATCATGCGCAAGAAGGAAACTTCGACGGCCGGCTTCCGGCGGCTGCTGCGCGAGATCTCGCTGCTGCTCGGCTACGAGGTCACCCGCAACCTCGAATTGACGACGACGACGATCGAAACGCCGATCGAGACGATGGAAGCGCCGACGCTGGAGGGCAAGAAGCTGGTCTTCGCCTCAGTACTGCGCGCCGGCAACGGCCTGCTCGAGGGTTTGCTCGACCTGGTGCCGGCGGCGCGCGTCGCCCATATCGGTCTCTACCGCGACCACGAAACGCTGGAAGCGGTCGAATATTTCTTCAAGGCGCCGAGCGATCTCGCCGACCGGCTGGTGATCGTCGTCGATCCGATGCTGGCGACCGCCAATTCGGCGATCGCGGCGATCGACAAGTTGAAGGGGCGCGGCGCCACCAACATCCGCTTCCTCTGCCTGCTGGCGGCGCCAGAAGGCCTCGATCGCTTCATCAAGGCGCATCCCGATGTCCCGGTCTTCACCGCTTCCATCGACCGCCAGCTCAACGAGAAGGGCTACATCATGCCAGGCCTCGGCGATGCTGGCGACCGCATGTACGGGACCAAATGACCGTGGCCCCGCTCGTTTACCGATCGTTTACGCAAACGACCGCTTTCTGCATCTGTTAAAGCGGCAAACACCATGCCGCGATAAGCATGGGTCTTCACGAAGGCCGGTCCATGCTGCGCAATCTTCTCATCCTTGGCGTGCTCGCCGTAGCATCGGCGTCGTTCCCGATGCTCTACCAGTCGAATCCGCAGATGTTCGAAGGCCTGCTGAAATCGGCGGTCGGGGCCAGCCCGGCGGTCGAAACGGACCTGAACCTGGCCACGGTTCCCGACAGGCCGGCGCAGCCGCTCGGCCGCAAGGTCGTGATCCCGGCTGACGCGCGCGGGCATTTCACGTCGGCGTTCAAGCTCAACGGTCGAACGGTCGACGGCATGATCGACACCGGCGCAACGCTGGTCGCCATCAACAGTTCGACGGCGCGCAGGATCGGCGTTTCGCTGAACGCGTCGGATTTCGAGCACCAGGTCAACACCGCCAACGGCGCGATCAAGGCTGCCTTGGTGACCGTCGATCGGCTGCAGATCGGCAAGATCACGCTCGACGGTGTCCAGGCGGTGGTGCTCGACGACAAGGCGCTGCGCACCAATTTGATCGGTCTGAGCTTTCTCCAGCGGCTGGAAAAATACCAGGTCGCGAACGGCGCGCTGCTGCTCGTCCAGTGAACCATGATCCCGAAAAGTGGAAACCGGTTTTCGGAAAGATCATGGTCCAATAAAAAAACTTCATCCGCGCGGCAGGATGCGCCGGATGACGGTTTTTTCCGCGGGCGGCTTCGAAGCGCCGATCGAATAGGCCGAAAGCACGGCGGCGGCGGCCGCCTCGGCATCCCCGGCATTGCGGGCATGGACCAGCGCCAGCGCCTCGCCGGCCCGCACCTCCGCGCCGACAGGCAGCAGCCGGGTGATGCCGACGGCATGGTCGATCCTGTCGTCCGGCCGGATGCGCCCGCCGCCAAGCCCGACGACGGCAAGCCCGATGTCGCGGGTGGAGATACCGGTGACGAAGCCGTTTTCGGTCGCCTTGACCGCAAACTCCATCGCCGCCCTCGGCAGGTGTTTTTCCGGGTTCTCGACGAAGTCGGCCGGACCGCCGAGCGCCGCCACCATGCGCGCGAAGACGGCGGCGGCACCGCCGCCGGCAAGCGTCTCGGCGGCGCGCCGCATGCCGTCCTGGTTGGACGAGACCAGCCCGGCCGACTGCAGCATGTCTGCGGCCAGTGCCAGCGTCACATCCTCCAGGCGCCGGTCTCGGAAGCGGCCGGTGAGGAAATCGACGGCATTGCGCACCTCGACCGCGTTGCCGGCTGCCGACGCCAGCGGCTCGTTCATGCCGGTGACCAGCGCCGAGGTCTTCAGGCCGGCGCCGTTGGCGACTTCGACCAGGCTGTTCGCCAGTGTCGTTGCGTCGCGCGACTTTTCCATGAAGGCGCCGTTGCCGACCTTTACGTCGAGCACCAGCGATTGCAGGCCGGCGGCCAGTTTCTTCGACAGGATCGAGGCGGTGATCAGCGGCACCGATTCGACGGTTCCCGTCACGTCGCGGATCGCATAGAGCCGGCGGTCCGCGGGCGCGAGATCGGCGGTCTGGCCGATGATGGCGCAGCCGGCTTCGAGCACTGCCCTGCGGAATCCCGCGACATCCGGCTGGCTGGTATAGCCCGGGATGGCGTCCATCTTGTCCAGAGTGCCGCCGGTATGGCCGAGGCCGCGGCCGGAAATCATCGGCACATAAGCGCCGCAGCCAGCGACGATCGGCGCCACCAACAGCGAGACATTGTCGCCGACGCCGCCTGTCGAATGCTTGTCGGTGACCGGGCCTGGCAGGTCCGACCAATCGAGCACGCCGCCGGAATCGCGCATCGCCAGGGTCAGCGCCACCGCCTCGTCGCGGCTCATGCCGTTGAAGAACACCGCCATGGCGAAGGCCCCGACCTGCCCGTCCGAGACGGTGCCGGCGGTGAGGCCTTCGATGAAGCTGGCGATCTCCTGCGTCGACAGCTTGTGGCCATCGCGCTTGCTGCGGATGATTTCCTGGGGAAGCATCAGGCCGGGACCTTACGCTCCGGCAACCCATCCTGGAACACACGCTGGAGGATCGTCGCCAGCCGCGCGCCGCCAATCGGCGCCATGTCCTTGGTCTCCTGGTGCGAAAGCTCCGCCCCTGTCATCCCTGCGGCGAGATTGGTGATGACCGAGCAGGCGGCGACGCGCAGGCCGAGAAAACGGGCGAGAATGACCTCCGGCACGGTCGACATGCCGACGGCATTGGCGCCCATGACGCGCGCCATGCGGATCTCGGCGGGCGTCTCGAAGCACGGCCCCGAAAACCACATATAGACGCCCTTGTGCAGCGCGGTGTCCGTCGCCTTCGCCGCCGTCTCGATCGCTGAGCGAAGGCCGGCATCATAGGCTTCGGTCAGGCCGACGAAGCGGCGGTCGCTCGGCTCGCCGATCAGCGGATTGGAACCCGAGAAATTGATGTGGTCGGTGATCAGCATCACCGAGCCCGGCCCCATGCCCGGATCGACCGAGCCGGCGGCATTGGTGAGGATCAGTTGCGAGATGCCGAGGCCGGCAAGCACTTCAAGCGCCGGCCGCATCGCCGCCGCGTTGCCGTGTTCGTAGTAGTGAGCGCGGCCGGACAGCATCAGCACAGGCGTGCCGGCAAAATGTCCCGCCACCACCTCGCCGGCATGGCCGGTGACGCCGCTTCTGGGAAAGCCCGGCAATTCGCCATAGGAAATGCGGACAGGATCCTCGACCTGGTCGACAAGCCCGCCAAGGCCCGAACCCAGCACCAGCGCGGTGGCGGGCGCCAGCCCGTCCAGCCTTTCGACCAGACGATCAAGCGCTTCCTTCATGTCAACCAGCTCTTCATTTCAACCAAGCTCCTCATTTCAACATTTCGCCCTGAAAGCCGTAGGGCAGCATCTCGCCCATGGTCACGGTTTCGACCACGCCGGCATTGTCGCAAAGATAGAGTTTGGTTTCCGGCCGGCAGAATTCGGCCAGCCGCTGCCGGCAGCCGCCGCAGGGCGAGCATTTAGCCATGCGCTCTGCGATGACAGCGATCTCCGTTATCCTGCCGCCGCCGGCCATGATGAAGTGGCCGAGCGCGGTGGTTTCGGCGCACCAACCTTCCGGATAGGACGCGACCTCGACGTTGGCGCCGGTAAAGACGCGGCCGTCCTCGGTGCGCAGTGCCGCCCCGACCGGGAATTTCGAATAGGGCGCATAGGCCTTGGCCATGGCGGCCTTGGCCTCTTCGAACAGATCATGCGACATTGTTTTTCCATTGCATGATCTTGTCCGAAAACCGGCTTCTACATTTCGCTGACGCTGACCTGCGGTTCGAAATCACGCTTAGCGTTCCTTGACATAGGGCACGCCGCCGGCGCGCGGCGGAATTGCCTTGCCGATGAAGCCGGCGAGCAGGATGACGGTGAGGATATAGGGCAGCGCCTGCATGAGCTGCACCGGCACCTTGCCGATCAGCGGCAGCGGCGTGCCCTGCAGGCGGATCGACAGCGCGTCGAGGAAGCCGAACAACAGGCAGGCGAACATGGCGTTGACCGGCTTCCACTTGGCGAAGATCAGCGCGGCCAGGGCGATGTAGCCCTTGCCGGCAGTCATGTCCTTGACGAAGCCGCCATTCTGCACCATCGACAGATAGGCGCCGGCAATACCGGTGAGCACGCCGGTGCAGATCAACGCCCGGTAGCGCAGCCAGGCGACCGAGATGCCGGCGGTGTCGACCGCGGCCGGGTTCTCGCCGACCGCGCGCATGCGCAAGCCGAAACGGGTGCGGAACAGCACCCACCAGGTGAACGGCACGGCGAGGAACGCGACATAGACCAGCACGGAATGGCCGGAGATCAGTTCCGAATATATCGGTCCGAGGATCGGCACGCCCCTGAGCGCGTCCGCGCCGGGCCAGACGATCGCCCCGAACCGCTCATCCGATGCCAGAGCCGGCGTACGTCCACCTTGCTGGAACCAGGCCTGGCCGAGCATGATCGTCGATCCGGCGGCGATGAAATTGATCGCCACGCCGGAGACGATCTGGTTGCCGCGATGGGTGATCGAGGCAAAGCCGTGGACCAGCGCAAAAGCGACCGAGATGAGGATGGCCATGCCGAGGCCGATATAGGCGGAATGGAAGACGGAGGCGGAGGCAGCACCGGCGAAGGCGCCGACCAGCATCTTGCCCTCGAGCCCGATGTCGAAAATGCCGGCCCGCTCCGAATAGAGACCGGCGAGGCAGGCGAGCAGCAACGGCACCGACAGGCGGATGGTCGAGTCCAGAACCTGGATGATGGCGTTGAACAGATCCATCTCAGGCACCCTTCCCCTTGATCGCTTCGATGCCGACAGATCTCGGGCTGAGCGAGGCGAACAGCGCCTGGACATATGGCCGGAACATATGCTCGAGCGCGCCGGCGAACAGGATGACCAGGCCCTGGATGATGACGATCATGTCGCGGCTGATCGCCGGCATTTCGAAGGCGAGCTCGGCGCCGCCCTGGTAGAGCATGCCGAACAATATTGCGGCGAGCACGATGCCGACCGGGTGCAGGCGCCCCATCAGCGCTACTGCGATGCCGACGAAACCGGCGCCCGAAACGAATTCGAGCGCGACATTGTGCTGGTCGCCCATCGTTGGGTTGAGCGCCATCATGCCGGCCAGCGCGCCCGAAATCATCATGGCGACTATGATGATGCGGGTTTCTGAAATGCCGGCATAGCGCGCCGCTTTCGCGCTGTGGCCGTAGGTGCGCATCTCGTAACCGAGCCTGGTGCGCCAGATCAGCATCCAGACCAGAAACGCCATGGCCAGCGCCAGCAGGAAGCTGATGTTGAACGGCGCCGAGCGGATCTTGGCGCCGAACAATTCGATGACCCAGTTGAGCTTTGGCAGTTGCGCGCCGTCGAGGAAGGTGCGTGTCTGCGGCGCCATCGAATTGGCCGGCTTCAAGAATCCGACCAGCGCGTAGACCATGACGCTGGCGGCGATGAAATTGAACATGATGGTGGTGATGACGATGTGCGAGCCGCGCCTGGCCTGCAGATAGGCCGGGATCAGTGCCCACAGCGCCCCCATCGCCGCAGCGGCAATGATCGCCAGCGGAAAGGTGAGCCACCATGGCAGCACGCTGTCGAACGCCAGGCAGACGATGCCGATGCCGAGACCGGCGATATAGCCCTGGCCCTCGCCACCGATGTTGAATAGGCCGCAATGCGCCGCAACCGCCACCGAAAGCCCGCTGAAGATGAAGGTGGTGGCGTAGAACAGCGTGAAGGCGATGCCTTGCCCACGGCCGAAGGCGCCCTCGACCAGGACGACGGCAGCGCGGAACGGATTTTCGCCAACCAGGAGCACGACGAAGCCGGCGACGACGAAGGCAACGGCGAGATTGATCACCGGGATCAAGCCGTAATCCGCCCAGGCCGGCAGCTTGGCATAAGGCGTGCTCATTCCGCCGCCTCCCGGTGCTCGACGCCGGCCATCAGCAGGCCGAGCTCGCCTTCGGTCGCCTCGGGGCCGCGCTCGCCGACGATGCGGCCGGCAAACATCACCAGGATGCGGTCGGAGAGCGAACGGATCTCGTCGAGCTCGACCGACACCACCAGCACCGCCTTGCCCTGGTCGCGCATGGCGATGAGCCGCTTGTGGATGAATTCGATGGCGCCGACATCGACGCCGCGCGTCGGCTGGCCGACGATCAGCACGCCCGGGTCCTGTTCCATTTCCCGCGCCAGCACGATCTTCTGCTGGTTGCCGCCTGAGAAATTCGCGGTCTTGAGACGGCAGTCCGCCGGGCGGATGTCGTATTTGGCGATCTTGTCCCTCGCGTCGTCGCGGATCGCGTCGATGTCGAGGAACGGCCCCTTCAGGTATCGCGGATCGTCGTGATAGCCGAGTATCGAATTCTCGTTCTCCTCGAAGGCCAGCACCAGCCCGACATGATGACGGTCTTCCGGGACATGGGCGAGGCCGCGGTCGCGCAGTTCGCCGGGATCGGCAGCCCCGGTCAGATCGATCGGCCTGCCGTCGAGCATGACGGAGCCCGAGACGGCGCGCCTGATGCCGGAAATCGCCTCGAGCATTTCGGATTGCCCGTTGCCGGCGACGCCGGCGATGCCAACGATCTCGCCGGCGCGCACATCGAAGGAGACGTCGTCGACCATGGTGACGCCACGCGAATCCTTCACCGTCAGGTTCTTCACCGCGAGCTTGACCCCGCCGGCTTCCGCCTCGCCCTTCTCGACCCTGAGCAGCACGCGGCGCCCGACCATCAGCTCGGCCAGTTCCCCGACCGTGGTCTTCGTGGTTTCCCGTGTCGCCACCATCGTGCCCTGGCGCATGACCGAGACCGTGTCGGTGATCGCCATGATCTCGCGCAGCTTATGGGTGATCAGCACGATCGTTTTACCCTGCTCCTTCAACTGCCTGAGGATGCGGAACAGATGGTCGGCTTCTGCGGGCGTCAGCACGCCCGTCGGCTCGTCGAGAATCAGGATCTCGGCGCCGCGATACAGTGCCTTGAGGATTTCGACTCGCTGCTGCAGGCCGACCGGCAATTCCTCGATGATCGCATCGGGATCGACCTCCAGCCCGTATTCGCGCTCGAGCCGTTCCAGCTCGGACCGCGCCTTGGCGATGCTCTTCTTCAGCAGCGCATCGCTTTCAGCGCCGAGAATGACGTTTTCGAGCACCGTGAAATTGTCGACCAGCATGAAATGCTGATGCACCATGCCGATGCCGAGCGCGATGGCGTCGTTGGGCGATTTGATCGACGCCGGCTGGCCGCCGACGCGGATCTCGCCGCTGTCGGCCTGATAGAAACCATAAAGGATGGACATCAGCGTCGACTTGCCAGCGCCGTTCTCGCCGACAATGCCGTGAATGGTACCGCGCGCGATCTCCAGATTGATGTCGCGATTGGCGCGGACGGCGCCAAAACTCTTGTTGATGCCGACCAGCTCGATTGCGGCTTGCGCCATGCGGCCTTTCCCATCGTATTTTTATCGCTTGGTCAAAACGCCTAGCATGACGCCCCGCCTGTGCCAATTGCCGGAGCAGCGTTCACTCTCGACAAATCCCCGCGCGCTTGTCAATTTCGAACGTGGCCGCAGCCTGCACAATCGCCTGGATCGAGGATTTCAAATGACCATGCCCGACGACCGGCTGACGACGCTGGAAATCCGCGCCGCCGAGCAGGAGAAGACCATCGAGGAACTGTCCGGCCAGATCGCCGAGCAATGGAAGGTGATCGAGCGCATGCAGCGCAAGCTCGATGCGCTGGCCGACCGCTTCCTGGCGCTGGAAGAACAGGCCGCGCCCGACGTGCCGGTGACCAAGCCGCCGCATTGGTGAGTCTGCGGACAAGAAAAAACCGCCGGGTTTTCACCCGGCGGCGTCGATCAGATCGGCAAGCTCGCTGTCAATAGGGGCAGGAATTGTCCGACATGTAATCATGCACCTTGATGGTACCGGCGATAATGTCGGCCTTGGCCTTTTCAACCGCCGCCTTCATCGCGTCGTCGACAAGCGCCTTGTTGTTGTCGTCCATGGCGTAGTCGACACCGCCTTCCTTGAGGCCGAGATCGTTGATGCCGCCGGTGAACTTGTCGTTCTTGGCGTCCATGAAGGTGTTGTAGACGGCAACATCGACGCGCTTGACCATCGAGGTCAGCACCTTGCCGGGCTGCAGGCCGTTCTGGTTGGAATCGACGCCGATGCCGAGCTTGCCGCCGTCGGCCGCTGCCTGCAGCACGCCGACACCGGTTCCGCCTGCCGCTGCGTAGATCACGTCGGCGCCCTGGTCGATCTGCGTCTTGGCGATCTCGCCGCCCTTGGCCGGATCGTTCCAGGCTGCCGGCGTGTCGCCGGTCATGTTCTGGATGACATCGGTCGCGCCGGCCGCCTTGGCGCCACCGACATAACCGCAGCCGAATCGGCGGATCAGCGGAATGTCCATGCCGCCGATGAAGCCGACCTTTTTGGTCTTCGAGGCCATCGCCGCCATCACGCCGACGAGATAGGAGCCTTCCTGCTCCTTGTAGACGACGGAGCGGACGTTGGGCTTGTCGACGACCATGTCGATGATGGCGAATTTGGTCTCGGGAAACTCGACGGCGATCTTCTCCAGCGCATCTGCCCAGGAGAAGCCCGCCATGGCGATTGGATTGCGGCCATCCTCGGCGAAACGGCGCAGCGCCTGCTCGCGCTGGGTGGCGTTTGAGACCTCGAATTCCACATAGGCGATGCCGGTTTCGGCCTTGAACTTTTCGGCGCCGTTGTAGGACGCTTCGTTGAATGACTTGTCGAACTTGCCGCCGAGATCGTAGAGAAGTGCTGGCTGGATGTCCGCGGCGAAGGCCGGAAGAACCATCGCAGTTGCGGCCAGGAGGCCGAGAACGATACGTTTCATGTGATCCACACCCTGTCGGTTATTTTTCCGTTATGCACCGCCTGCCTGCCCGGTTCTCCGGCAGGCATGCGACATCAGACAGGAGTGTCTTCCTCCCGCTTCGGGCCAATCTGGCACGGCCCGAAGCAAAATTCACGCGGAATTTTGACCTGTTGGAAAAGCCGGGATCATCGTCCCGCCAAGGCCTCAGGCGGAGACGGCAGCCGGGATGGCGCAGGTGACGCCGGTGCCCTGCAGATTGCAATAGCCGTAGGGATTCTTCGCCAGATATTGCTGGTGGTCTTCCTCGGCGAAGTAGAATTCTGGCGCCGGCGCGATCTCGGTGGTGATCTTGCTGCGCCCGGCGCCGCGCAACGAGGCCTCGTAGGCGTCGCGCGAGGCGATCGCCGCCTGGTATTGCTCATCACCGAAGGTGTAGATCGTCGAGCGGTAGGTGGTGCCGACGTCGTTGCCCTGGCGCATGCCTTGCGTCGGATCATGGCTTTCCCAGAACAGCTTCAGAAGCTGTGCATAGGACACGATCTTCGGGTCGTAGACGACGAGCACGACTTCGGCATGGCCGGTCAGACCGGTGCAGGTTTCCTGGTAGGTCGGATTGGGGGTGACGCCGCCGGCATAGCCGACGGCCGTGACCCATACGCCCTCGACCTTCCAGAACAGGCGTTCCGCGCCCCAGAAGCAGCCCAGCCCGAACATCGCCTTCTCCAGGCCCTCGGGATAGGGGCCCTTCAGCGGCCGCTTCGAGACAAAATGGCTGGATGCCGTCGGGATAGGGTTGGCGCGGCCCGGCAGCGCCTCGGCAGGTTTCGGCAGGTTGAGCTTCTTGTTCAGCATGTCGCTGAGGAACATGTGCAGTCTCCCTTTCTCTTTGTTGGCGGCTTTCTCTTTGTTTGGGGACGCTGGAGAATTATCAAGTCTAGGCGAACCGCCCAGTCGGCCGCTCCCGCCGGTAGCCGATCATGTAGAGAATGAAGGCAAGCCCCGCGAACACCGCGAAACCGGGCTGGTTGAGCACCCAGGCGATGGCGCCGTCCCACAGCAGCGGACCGAGCCTGTCGCGGACGAAGCTTTCGAAGGCGCTTCGCGTATCCGGCGAGACGGCGAGCCAACTCGTGTTGAGCGGTGTCATGACCAGGGCGGAGGCCGCCACCGAGCGCGTTGCGTCGACCACCGCCATGATGACCGAAACCGAAAGCGCAACCATTGCGGCAAGACGGAAGACGAAGCGGAACACCCAGACTTACCTCCCCGCAAGCTTATCAAAAATATCTGTATCGGCCTGATAAATAGGATCTGCGCGCTTTGTCCGCAATCGCGACACGCGAAGTTGAACCTGCGCCGGCTTGCGTCGCTGAGACGTCGGTCGGCCAGAACGCCGCCGCCGATCGCGGCGATCGGCTTGCCAGGGCAGCGCTGGTGGCGTGGACAGGACATCCCTATCCGACAAAGCGAATTGAATGCCGTTATGTCTTGGCATTCGGCACCGGATCGACTAGATGAGCCCCGCGCCTGTTGCTTTGACGGCTCAGGTGCGGGGAAAAGGCGTCCGCTGGTTGACGGCGCCCTACGGTGCGGCGTTCCGGACCGGAATTTCCCGAGGGAGACGGCATCTCCCCAACCCGCGCGCGGCGAAACCGGCCGCGGTGAAAATGCCAGGACGGAGAGGTGGCCGAGTGGTTGAAGGCGCACGCCTGGAAAGTGTGTTTACGGGAAACCGTAACGCGGGTTCGAATCCCGCTCTCTCCGCCATTCAAATCAGCTAACAACTTGATATTATTGAAATATGGTAGCTCTCGCTGAGCCTGCTTGCACCTTTGCTTGCACCTTAGGCCCGCGCTCGCGACTGACATCGCGTCGCATCCGCGAGGCCTGCCGCACCTGAGCGATGCCTTTACTTGCCAAGAACCTCCCGCAAAAACAGCGGAACGAGGGGATATGTTACATAATTCTCTTGAGCTTGTCGTCACAATATGTAACATATTCCCTATCAAACCTACGGAGGACGACATGATGCCAGTGGTTAGAATTAACGACGCAACCTTTGCCGATCTGAAGTCTATCGCGACGTGGTTCGGCACCAACACGCCCAGCCAGACCATTGACCGTATTGTGCGAGAGGCGATGGAGCAGCTTGGGATGGAGCGGGACGACGAGCCGGAAGAGGTAGTGGCGACGACAGGCGACGGCGCGATGCAGTTCGACGCTGCGCCGGGGCTTGCTTTTACGAAGCCGCTTGCGGCCTCAGTCAACGGCAAGGCGATACACAGTCCGCGCTGGTCGGCCATCTTGCTGACGATGATCGCGCAGGTGAAGGCCAAAGGGTTCGAGGGCGAAAAGCTGGCCCGCGAATTGGCCGTTCCAGCCAAAGCTGAGCAGTATGAGGAAGAAGGGTTCAAGTACCACCCGGACCTTGGCATCTCGGTGCAGGGTCAGTCGGCATCGGATGCTTGGAAGGAGGTAGACCGTCTCGCCAAGAAGTGGCGCATACCGGTCACAGTCGAGTTTTGGTGGCGTCAGAACCCGAAGGCGCAGTACCCCGGCAAGACAGGTATGCTTCGCTCCGGGAGTGCGTGACGCCTCCAGCTGCCTTACCCGATGTCCGGAGGGCGACGTCGTTGGTTGCCCTCCTGCGCTATCGGGACGAGCGAGCGATCAGCTTGGCAGCGTGACGCCGTGCTCGCAGTTCGGCAACGAAGGGGGAGGCACGCGTTGTCGGTGACGTTGAGCGGGCACCAAAGCCGCGCAAGCAAACCGGCCTCGATCCGCCAAGGCTCACCTGCCAAGTGACCTCTGCGTTGTCGCCATCCAAGCATCGAGCCACTGCTCGCCTAGGTGAGCAAATGTCATACGCTTCCCGCTGCCGACACGACGGAGAGCGATGTCGGCCTCGGTGCCGAGAAGGACCCCGAGCGTCAGGCGAAGCGTCGATCCTTCGGCGTTGCCACGATAGTGATAGGTGAGGCGCTTACGAAGGTTCTGGCTGCTGTTTGTCCCACGAGGTGATATTGCGAGATAGAGCAATGAGCCACCCTCGAAACCGATACAGCCATTGGTACCCACGCCGGGTATCGAACCACGAAAATACCAAGCGTACAGGCCGGGCCTCGCGGGCACCGGAGACGGTCTAGCGAGAACCTCTGCGCGACCGTAGAGGCTAGGCTTCAGCGTCAGCGCGGCATGGCCTCGTCGAGGTCGATCTTGGTGGCGGCTTCCTCGCCGCGCACGATCAACTCCATTACCTTGGCGCGGGGCGCAGCCTCGGCTTCGGCTTGAAGGCTGGAGAGCTTGGCGGCGATCGCAGCCCTCTCCGCTTCGGTTTCCTGCGCAAGCTGCTCCCACGTGGCTCGTTCCTCAGCCTCGCGCTTCAGCCGATCCTCCGTACTCTCGCGAGCGCGGGCCTGTTCCTCCGCCTCACGGCGCGCGGCAGTGGCGGCGTCCTCGCTGTCGGCAACTTTCTGGCGAAGCGCCTCGATCTCTTGCCGCAATGCCAGCGTGGCATCGACCGGTTCCGGTGGCGGGATGAATGCGCCCGGCTTGAAACCCGTTTGCCTGCCGTAGGTGCGGTGGAGCCAGACGCCAAGCTGGCGGGCGAACTTCAGGGCAGTCAGCGCCTCTCCATGCGACCCCTTTATCTCGTGAACGGCATCGTTTCCCACGTTCTTGAGAGCGTGAAAAAGGTCCGCAATTTCCTTAGGAAGTATGCGCTCGAACGACAGGCGGCGAAGGGTGTCATTGAATGTCTCGCGTTCGTCACGATAGGCGGCATGGTGTGCAGCGATCAACTTCGCCATGAGTTCGGCGAACTGGCGCGTCTTGACGATGGCGGTCGACGGGTCGTCGCGGAAATATAGTTCCGCGAACCCACCCAACGTCACCGATCCCATTCCCCCTCGTGGTCATTGGGATGAGTAGGCGTGATAGTAATAGATATCCCAGTTGAGGCGCTGTCCCACTTTTCGCGTACAGCGTCAGTCTGCTACTTCTCTGACAGTTGGGATACGATGGCATCGAACGCCTCCTCGGCTACCAACGACTTTCGATCAAATAGGGCGTCAATTTCTGCTTCAAACCTTGTATCAGCTGCGCTATTCTTCCAATCGATGAATTTCTGTGCGTACCTCAATAAATCGCATACATAAATAGTAATTTTCCCTTTCTCCGTCTTGCCTGCGTATAGCATTCCTCGCTTATGTATGTGTTCGTCAAACAGATCGTGGTGAGGATGCAAAATCCGAAATGCTTCTGATTTTTTTGGATATTTTTTCAATTTTGGATTTACAAGAGCTTCTCTATTGATGAGCGGGTCCTTCTCCCCCTTTTTGAGGTTACAGTCCGGACAAGAAGCCGCAAGGTTCGTGGGCTCGAACATAAAGCGAGCGTGATCGATCCGGGATGCGATATGCTCGACATCCCACATTCGGTGATTGTCGGTTGGTATATGTTGATTGCAATAGCAGCAGCGATTGGCTTGCTCGGTGATGTAGTGGGTCTTTACGTTTGCTCGTAGACCATCGATAGCTGCGTCCGACCAATAGGAGCCATGCTGCGCTTTAGCATCCAATTGATTGAAAGCGTCCACTAGCTTCTGCTCCTCAGCAGTATATGTAACAGGAGAATTGATCATGTAGCCGCTGCCTCCTCCGCCACCAGTCCAAGCTCTCGGATTACTTTGGCAACAGGCGTGTCAGGCTCCAAGTTCGGCAAGAGACCATTCATGCGGGACAGAATGGTCGCGAATTCGTCAGTCTCCGTTTTGCCATCCGCCGCAAGCCGAAGTGCTCTTATAACTTCCTGCTTCAGGTAAAGATTATTATTACTCACAACTTGAAAGGCTGTAATGAGCAAATGATCGGACGATTGGCCTGCGAAATCTTCGGTATTCTCGGGTTCGCGCCTTTCCGGATCAAGAAAAACAACGTTCGAGTTCTCAAGCGTGATGTCGGACAAGATCAGTGGGGAATGTGTAGCCAATACGAAATGGCATCCGCTGAACTTACCGAAAGTTCTTAGAAGTAAGTCGATGTAGCGGGTCTGCCATTCGGGATGAAGGCTAATTTCTGGTTCGTCGATGAAAATAAGGCTGCCATCCTCGATCACAGACGCGAGGCTGAGAAATCCGGTTACAATTCCTAGCTCGCCAGAGCTCGCCAGCTTAAGGTCGAGAGCCATTCCGTCAATAACACGTTCCACAATTGCCGATCTCATGCGCAAAAGGTCGGCGCGTCGCAGGATTTGAATTCGGCGAAAAAAGGTGTCATCCTCTGAAAAGCCTTCAAAGTCGGCTCTCAGATTAATGAAACGACCACCCTTTGCTCGATTTAGAACATCTTCGCCAACGCTGCGCAACTCGTCTAACAATGGAGGGTCGCGCTGAAGCATTCTTCCTAGCGGGCGGAGAAAAATGTTTCGATTTTCCGGCCCGAGAATGTGGTCAATGGACGCTCCGTCTACAATTTCTTTGAGGCGATCCGCATTATTCGGAGAGATCTCATAGTGAACTTCGATGTTGGGCTTGTAGCCTAGAAATCCGAAGACCTCAGCGATGCGAAGTCGCCGGTCAGCACCAGATCGGGATGCTTCAAATAGTCCTTCAATAGCCCGAAAGATGGCGGCAGTAGGGGATGCACGCCCAGATCGATCTCTTAAGCCGAGATAGGTGTATCTTTCGTCGGCGACAGGTTCTTCCTTCTCTGGCATTCTTAGGAGGGAACGCGAAATACGAAATTTGTCGAACGGGGTAGTGGTGAGCGCAATGATCTTTGTTGGAAGCGGTAAGTGTGCCAATTCACAGAACCTGCCGTCCATTTGCGCCTGCCACCGGCCACTGTCATCAACATCAATCTCGCAAATGTGGCCGTCGATTGAATAAGAGAGCCTCGAGACAGAGATGTCGTCGGCTCTCTTGCGCATTGAGCCCCTATCGAGGGTTTCCAGAATGTCGGCGATCCCTGCAATCAACCGGCTCTTGCCGACCCCATTCTTCCCAATCACCACTGAGATCCATGGCTGGTGGTTGACATGCGTTGTAATCTTCGAAGTAAATTCGACATCCAGATGCACCGGCCTTTTGCTGGCCTGCGCATCGAGCAAATCACGACGTTCGAACCCGCCAGACGCCCTTAGCAGCCTAAAAATTTCGGCCATTCTTGCCCTCCCCCTCGCCTAGACTATGCAAACGAACGCGAATGTCCACTCAAGCGAATGCGTTCAGTGGAACTGTCCTCTTACAGCAAAAAAACCTTTCCCCAGCGAGCTTTATGGAATGCGTCTCGATGCCGGATCCTCAAACAAGTCGACATTTCGGATGTAGCGCGCGAGGCTCGCCTCGGAGCGTGGCCGGGGTCTGCCTGATCTTGTAGGTCGTGGCTCCCGCCATTGCGGCGGTGAAGAAACCGCTGCGCAGCGAGTGGCCGAGAAGTAGGACGGGTCATATCCGGCAGTGCCGAGGCAGGTCTTGATTACATTTACTGAACGCCTCGCCAGAGTAACTGGCCACCGAGAGCTCTTGAGGACTGCCCGCGCCTTGCGTACTAGCAATCGTCTAGCGCGTGTGGAATTTGCTGGCGCGCGCGGATCAGGGCCCCACAAACGCCGACGCCCCCGCCTTCGGGAAACCGCCCCCGGAGGGACGGTGGTACCGCCGGTTGGCCACCGCAACGACGCGCAGCAGCGCGGTGGGCCAATAGTAGGCAACCCGGTTGCCGCCTTGATCCCCTCTTTTCATTTGCCTTGACCTGGGAATTACGGTGACAGTGCACTTTTTTCCATGTTTGCTCGGCTGTCGGGCGTAAAATTGAACTCATGGCTCGACTTGCATTGCGGCGCCGCCGATATCGGCATCTGCGCGGCCGAATGGGCAGCGAAGCATTTTCTGGACAGGAATGCCGAGCAAACCGGAAAAGCATCGGAACGCAGCGGGCGAGGAAAAGAAATAGTGCACCTGTCACGGCAATTCCCGCCTTCGGACAAACCGCCCCGGGGGGCACGGACAAGGATGCCTGCTTCGCGCACCCATCAGCAGCGGTGTGGCTTCTAGCCGCAAGCAATTGCTTGAAGCAGCTCCCGACACCACATGGTGTTCCATAGCCAGCCAAGCGAGATAAACTCGCCCGACGCAGTCGCTGCCCTCCACGGTGGAAATCACACTATTGGATCATGGCGATGACGTACGGCCAACCTTTAGGAACCAGAAAGACATCATGCCTGAAATTGCCAGACTAACTACGAGCGACGTCCCCCTCATGAAGCTAGGCCCCTATCAATGCCGCTTCCCGGTTCGCGAAGATCGGTCAGTACCCGGCGGTCATCGCTTTTGCGCTGGGGCAACTTCGCCTGACCGCGTGTACTGCGATCACCACCACAGCGTCGTGACCGCCGTCGAGCCCCGTCGGGCCCGTCCGGGTTTCCAACTTGCTCAACGACGCGCCGCGTAAATAGATATCGGGGCGGCTGCACCTCGAACCGGTCTCAAGGGCTCGATGTGATGCTCTCCCCCGGGCACCACATCGTCGGGCCGAGCAGTCCAAGAGAGCCGCAGACCCATCCGCTTTCCATTGAACTCGCTGGAGCCATCGAATTGCGGTGGCTGCCGGTGACAATGGTATCAGCCCCGCATCATCGAGTGCAGGATGGCCTGCATGTGCTCTTCCAGGTCGAGTTCGCCCCGTGCCTCAGTGGCTAACAGGTACTCGGCCTTGGCTCGGCGGTCGCCTCGACTGACCGCCGGATAGGAGCAGATGGCCAGCAACGCTTCCTCTTCAATCCAGCCTGCCCTCTTGCGGTCGTGACTGCTGCTGCCCGCTCGATGAACAACCCTGTGGAGCGCGTCATAGGCGGCCTCATGGGCTCCGATCAGCGCCTGCAATTCGGGTGAGGCACCTTCCCCTTCAGCAAACGTCGGTTCAACGAACGAGGCTACGGCGGTGAACGCAAGAAGTGTACGGCGGGTGAGTTCGGGCATGCCTCATATCCTTGCAGTCTGATCAGGCAGGAACACCATAGCACCGAAGCAACAGTTCGGAGAGGCGTTATGGAATGGGGCAGCGTTGTCTGCTGACAAAAATGTATCCGTTCCCTCACGCAGCAAGCACCGTAATTGCCTATAGATCAGGAAAGCTTGCTTTTGAGCAGTCATTCCGGGTCCGAAATGAAAAGCCGCTGTCATAAGGCGGCGAGGCGCTACGGCGTTCTTGCGCGGCGGTTAGGACTTCCTATCGCCGTTTGGATTTGGTGCCGGAGCCTCACGCACGTCTCGTGGCGGCGGGTCCACATGTTCAGGCTCCGGCGATGCTTCCTTGTCGGGACGACGGACAGGTGTCTTCTTGGGGGCGGGCTTCGGTGGCGGGTCTTTGATTTTGTTTGGCATATCCAGTTAACCGGATCGCCAAGCTCTGGTTCCGGTGTGCCCATCAAAAGGCCCCGCCACCGTGAGGCAGCGGGCAACGGGTGGAATGCGGGAACAGAAGACAAAAAGGTGCACTGTCACCGTAAAACGTTGGCACGTTAGGGGAATAGTCCCTTCCAGATGGTCGGCGCCGCTGAGAGGATCAATCCGTCGAGATCGTACACTGAACTACTTGACCCGTTGCCTTGTCACGAACCCTTTTCGAAAACACGCGATGAAGGCCGATTGCGCGTGATTTAGCTTCATCGCTCGCAACGTAATCGGGAGTGCCGACATACATTACCCAGCGAATGTCTCTGGGGGCAGGTTTCCACGTAACTTTTGATCCATAGGCCGCTTTGCCCGGAGCTGTGCTATCGAACCGGCAGTCGATCGCTACGGGCATCATGCCTTTCTTAAACATTGCTTCGTCAACCCTGGCAAAATTTGACTTCGTAAGCCATCCATCCGCACCGCTAGTCGAAACTGTAGTGCACCCTGCCAGAGATATGCTCGATATCAAAAGCCCGATGGCCAGTGCGTTGCCTATGGATGATCGCCGACTGCCTTCTTGATTCTGTTTCATACCCGCCCCTGAGATTGAACGTAGTTCGGGCTAGGTAGGATGTCGGCAGGAAACAACGCAAGGCCACTTTTTAGTATTCCCCCCGAAAATCTTGTGGCGAACCACGCGGCAGGTCTCCTTGCCGTGCAGGTGCATCACACGGCCGATCATCCCCGGCTTGACCCCTGTGTCGCTGGCTCTTAAGCCCCTCGGTAATGCCGCGTGCCAAAGGCGATCATCGAGCGACTAAGCCGATGCCAGACGACGCTACTCCTCGTCAGCGAAACCCAGCAGCGACGCATTGCGTATCTGGCTGTGGTCGCCGCGCAGATGCTTGATGCGCAGCTTCACCCCCGGCCTGAGCCATTGCGTCCCAGGCCGTTTCTTCATCGCCTCTGGCGGCGGCCCGGCGTGCTCCCGAACCCGCTTCAACAGCCGCTCCTTCATGTCGCGGCTCAGGCTGATCAGGGCGGAACCGACATATTTCCCGCTGCCGGGCTGTGCCAGAAGGGCGAAGGCTCCCTCGCCGGGCTGGCGCTCGACGCCCAATAATTCGAATTCATCGACCGTGAAGCTCTTGGCCTTCAGCCAGTCCGTGGTCAGGCCGCTGCGATATCTGCTGTCGGCGCGCTTCGAGACAATGCCCTCAAGCTCGACCTCCTCGACGAGGTGGAAGAGCGACTGCGCGTCGCCAGGCATGGCCTCGCTGAACCGAATCCGGCTGTGCGGCTTGATGATACCGCTGAGAATTTCGCGGCGCGCCTTGCAACCGATGTCGCGCAGATCATCGCCGTTGAGGTGCAGAATGTCGAATGCGCACAGGTACATGCCGTGGGGATTGTTGTGGACGGCGTTCTGGAGCGCGTTGAAGTCGGGCATGCCCGCCTTGTCGGTGACGACCGCCTCGCCGTCGATGATGGCGTTCTCGACCTCAAGCTCACCCGCGGCTTCCATGATGCCCAGATATCGACGCGTCCAGTCCTTGCCGGTTTCGGTATAGACGCGGATATCCTCGGGCCCGTTGATAGTGATCTGGGCGCGGTAGCCATCCAGTTTGATCTCGTGAATCCAGTCGTCACCCTCGGGCGGCATGGCCACCAGCCTGGGCTCCATCGGGGGAATGAACTCTAGCCGGCCGGTGCCGGCCTCTGCCCGCCTGCGCATGGAACCCAGTCTAGGTCATCACCGTATATTAGCCATAGTAAATATTAGAAAATTCTAAAGGATGTGCGATATGGCAGACGACCAAAGCAAACGCGACTTTCGCGACCGCAACAAGATATCGGCGAGCGACGATTATGAAGTGAACTTCTTCGCTCTGCAGAACAACATCACGCCGGAGCAGGTGCGCGAACTGATCCGCAAGCACGGCAACGATCGGGCAACCCTGACCGCTGCCGCGAAGGCATTGCCGGCACAATGATGACCAAACGCTCAGACCTGGGGCCGCCGATCGCCGGCTGGTCATTGGCTATTTCCGTACGATAGGCAGAAAAGCCCGCGCCCCGTGGTGGGGAAGAGGACGCGGGCTGATCGGAGGGACGAGCCGATCTCGCAACATGTCTGCACAGGAAATAATGCTGCGGAAGCCGAACTTTCTACCTAAGCCTTTGTTCCAACGCAAAAAACCCGCCGCAGCTTTCGCCAAGCCGGTCAATGAGGCCCGGATTTCAATCTCTATTGGGCCGCACCCAAATTCCAGATGTCCCGATGCAGGCGCCATGTCCCGTCGTCGCCCTTTTTCCAGACGACCATGTACTTGCCCGCAAGGGTGGAGAGGGCGCCGTCTTTGCTCGGCACATCGAGCGTAAATGCGCCAACTTCGTAGGCAAGGTTCGCGCTCTCTTCCACTTCCAGCGCCTTCAGGGTGAGATTCTTCATCCCGCCTTTGATCGCGCCCTGCCAGAATTCTTCCACGCCCTTGCGACCATCGACACGCTTGCCGTCGGGCGGCAGCAAGGCAGCGTTCTCGGTATACAATTGACCCACCGCCGCCGCGTTTCCGCTGTTGAAGGCGTCCGTGAATTTCGTCAGCGCCGCTTCGATGTCCTCGCGAGCCGACTGGGCGGATCGACATATCTACCGGATGAATAGCACGCCCAACCCGAGTGCGCCGCCGCGCCCGCTCAATCGGCCAGACCTGATTTGCATTAGGCTTATCTAATATAATTGCGCAAGCGCCAGACGCTCTCAGCCCACAACCCGATCTGCCCGCTTTCTCCGCCAGAGGCGCGGGATTGCGGGCGGCCCGGCAGCCTGTTGGGGGTGACCGGCCGGCCGCCGGGCCTGACCGGCTTGCGGCCGGCTGACGGAAACATGCGCTCACACTAATATAATTGCAATATCGAGATAGCGCTGCGCACAGCGAGTTTTGACGATCTCCCGTCCCAAAGCGGATGATGGGCCGGAAAGCGATTTCGGCTCGATCGGTCCGCGTGAAAAAAAGCTAGCCAGGACGCCGCAGGTGTTCGACAAGCGCGCGCAGCTTCGGCGCGGCGTTGCGACGGCTCGGATAATACAGGTAGAAGCCGGCAAAGCGCGGGCAAAAATCCTCGAGAACCGGCACCAGTTCGGCCCGACCGATCCACGGGCGAAAGCTTTCCTCCATGCCGAAAGTGATGCCGGCGCCGGCAATGGCGAGCTTTATCATCAACGCCATGTCGTTGGTCGTGATCTCCGGCGCAACCGCGACGCTGAACTCCTTGCCGTCCTCGGCGAATTCCCAACGATAGGGCGCGACTTTCGGCGCGCGGCGCCAGCCAATGCAGCGATGATCAGCGAGTTCCTTCGGATGCGAGGGCTCCCCGAACCGATCGCGATAGGCCGGCGCGCAGACGGCCAGCTGCCGCTCGTCACCGGCAACAGGCACTGCGATCATATCCTGCTCGATCACCTCGCCGAGCCTGACGCCGGCATCGTATCCCTCGGCGACGATATCGAATTCCTCGTCCGTCACCATGATGTCGATCTGAACCTCTGGATTGGCCTCGGCAAAGGCCGCCAGGAACGGCCCTGAAAGAAAGCGCTCGGCGATCGACGAGACGGCGAGCCGCAGCTGCCCGCGCGGACGCCCGCGCAGGTCCCCGGTGCTCTCCATTGCGGCGCGCATGTCGGCAATGGCGGGCGCTATCTCGGCGTAAAGGCGTTCGCCAGCCTCGGTCAGGCTGACGCTTCGCGTCGTGCGCTGGACCAGCGCGATACCGAGCGTCTCTTCCAGCCGCTTCATCGTCTGGCTGACCGCCGAGCGGGTGACGCCCATCCGGTCCGCAGCCGCGCGAAAGCTCCGCTCCTCGGCGACGAGGGCGAAGACGGCAAGCGCATTGAGATCCGGCTGCATTGGTTAGCTGTGCTTTCGACGCTGTAATCAAATGGTCGTCTTATCTCTACAGTGAAACAGATCCATCTTCGTGGCAACCGCTGCATCGCGGTTCGCAAGATCAACCAGACGGAGACCAAACATGTCCCTCAACCCAAACATGTCTCTCAACAAAGTCGTGCTCATCACCGGGGCTTCGAGCGGCATTGGCGCCGCCATCGGCCGGCAGCTCGGTGCCGCAGGAGCAAAGGTCATGCTCGGCGCGCGCCGCACCGATCGGCTGAACGCCCTCGCAGAAGAGATCAGGGCAACGGGCGGGGAGGCACTGACACGCCGCCTGGACGTGACCGACCGCGCCGATGTCGCCGCCTTTGCCGATGCGGCGCGCCAGGCCTGGGGACGCGTTGATGTGATCGTCAACAATGCCGGCGTCATGCCGTTGTCGCTGATGGCCTCGATGAAGGTCGACGAATGGGACCGAATGGTCGACGTCAACATCAAGGGCGTGCTCTACGGCATCGCTGCGGTGCTGCCGGAGATGACGGCCCGAGGCTCCGGCCATGTCGTCAACATCGCCTCGATCGGCGCGCTTTCGGTATCGCCGACAGCCGCGGTCTATTGCGCAAGCAAATACGCGGTCCGCGCCATCTCCGATGGCTTGCGGCAGGAGCACGACGACATCCGCGTCACCTGCATCCACCCCGGCGTGGTCGAGAGCGAGCTCGCCGACACGATCACCGATCCGGTCGCGGTGGAAGCGATGAAGACCTATCGCGCCATTGCGCTGCAGCCCGACGCGATCGGCCGTGCCGTGCGCTTTGCCATCGAACAGCCGGACGATGTCGACGTGAACGAGATCGTCATCCGGCCGACAGCCAGAAAGTAGTCTCATGAAACAGATTTCCATACTTGCCGCTGCCGTGCTTGTTGCCGGCGCGGCCGGCTTATCCGCACAGAAAGGCCTCGCCCGGATGAATATCGCGCAAAATACCGCTGCCCGACCTTCGGCAAGCCACCCCTATGTCGGGATGTGGGTCACGGCCGATGGCCATATCCGCCACAACTTGCTTCCAAATGGTCGCTATGACGAAGCGCGCGGGAACCGTAAGAGCGCATACCAGGGGCGCTATGAGATCCGGGGAAATCACATCAACTACTGGGACGACACCGGCTTTACCGCTGACGGAACGTTCATTGACGGCGTGCTGCACCACGCCGGCATGATTTTTTATCTGGAGAAGTAGATGACGTTCGTATTTCGATAAAAAGGTTTCGCATGGCGCCGCTGCACCATATGTCTCTGGTGCGCAGCCAAAAACAGGGGCTCACCTTGCCAACCGAACCACGTTCTCCACGGCTTGCAGTGCTGATCGACGCGGACAATACCTCGGCCAAGATTGCCGACGGCTTATTCGAGGAAATCGCGAAGATCGGCGAGGCAAGCGTCCGTCGCATCTACGGCGATTTCTCCAGCACCCGCTCAAAGGCGTGGGCCGACGTGCTGTCGAAGCATGCGATCATCCCGCAGCAGCAATTCGCCTACACCACCGGCAAGAACGCATCCGACATCACGCTCGTCATCGACGCCATGGACCTTCTCCACAGCGGGCGGTTCGAAGGCTTCTGCCTGGTGTCGTCCGACAGCGATTTCACCCGCCTTGCCGCTCGCATCAGGGAGCACGGGATCGACGTTTATGGGTTTGGCGAGCAGAAGACGCCGGAGAGTTTCCGGCAGGCATGCCGCCGGTTCGTATACACCGAGAACCTGCTGCCGACTGCGCCAGCCAACGCGAACGATGCGGCGCCGACGAAGTCCTTGCAGCCGCCCAGCGCCGCGACGCCGATCATCACCAGGGTCATTTCACAGATGGGAACCGAGGACGGCTGGGTGCCGCTCGGTATTGTCGGCAATCAGCTCGCCAATCTGGCATCGGACTTCGATCCCAGAACCTTCGGCTTTCGCAAGCTGAGCGATCTCGTGCGCAAGACCAATGCCTTTGAGATCGATCATCCCGAGGGCGGAGCGATGCGTATAAGGGTCAAGCCAGCTGCGAAGGGCAGAGAGAAATCGAGGTCGGCAGCATCGCGCTGAGCCCTGCAAAAAGCTAGCTGTCCCCAGTCCAATTGGTGTCCGATCGGCATCTGGTCGGACCACAATTTCGCTGGCGAAAACCACCATTCGGCGTATTATTCTCGTGGCAGAGAGTTCATGGCGGAGGAGGCCAATGGACATCGTTTCGAGAGCGCCTGTCGTTGACTTGCCGGCCCATGAACTTGTTTCATCAGCGCTTTCAAAATTCCGCGCCGGCGACACCATATCGACCAGAGCCGCAATAGACACCATCCGCCGGGCAGGCCCAGCTTGTACGGACAGCGACGACCAACTGGTCGAGCTTATCGTCATGACCGCAATTGGCAGGACCATGGGGATCGTGTTCGACCATCGGTGCCGCTAATGCACATCACCCGGCCCACAATTGGCTTGCGCACTGTCCGGACGACACCGGCGAGGTAAGCTATTCAGTAACCATGAATCGTGACCGGGATTGATCGCGCCATTCGCTATCGGAACGAATAACTCCGCTGCGCCGTTGCTGTCCTTGGAGTCGAGGATTGACGGCAATGCGTGATGAACAATTCGACGTTCCGGTGACGATCGAGAGCGAACGCACCGGACGCCGGCTTTCTGTGACGAGGACGGTCCAGGCGGCCTCGCTTCTGGTCGACAAATGGCCAAACGAAAAGCGCGGGCCGAAATATCGCGCGGCCTTGAAAGCCATGATGGATGCGATGGAGCAGCGGCGGGCGGTTGGCACTGCGCGGCGGGCATTCACGGCGGCCGCCAAGGAAGCCCATGTGTTTGTGCGCGAAGGCCGGCATTAAAGCGCGTCACGTCTGAAGAGCGCGATGCCACGTGCTTTTGGGTCTTGTTTTTAGGGATGTCGTTGCCCAAGACCGCTGCGCAGCTTTGGGCGACATGCATTGTTCCTGTTTATGCATGTCGTTGTCCCAAAACCGCTGCGCGCTTTTGGGCGACAGGCATTAAGGAACCTCACGAAATCTCCGCCGTTATGCTCCAGGTCCAAGCGAGGAGAGAACTGCCATGCCCGACGACAAGACCAAGACCGACAACCGCGATCGCTCACAAGTAGCCGGCGACGAAGACTATGAGGTGAGGCATCTCGCCGAGGAAGCCGGCATCACTCCCGACCAGGCTCGCACGCTGATCAAGCGCCACGGCACCGACCGCAAGGTGCTGAACGAAATCGCCAAGAGCATAAAGGCATTGTGATGGCTGACAAACGGACCGCAATGGCCGATCGGAAGAAACGCGAACCGGACGACAAGGAGGCCCTGCGACTGGCCGAGACAACTGACGTTTCGCCCAACCAGGCGAAGGATCTGATGCGCAAGCACGGCAAGGACAGCGCCAAGGTCGAGAAGGAAGCCAAGAACTTCAAGGCCGAAGGCTGAGCAGCCGATTTGGCGGAGCGAGTCCGCCCTCGTTCCCGCATCAGCTTCGCACCCGCCAGCCATTCGCACGCTGGACGACAGCCCCATCCCATTCTTCGATGAACTCGGCTGGAAGCGGGCGTATGCGGACGACTATGCCGTGATCTATACGCGAAATCGCTGATTTTCGGCGGCTTCGCCCCGCCGCACGGCTTGTCTTTGAGCGCCGCGCTGAGAGCCGCGACGGCAAAGTCTTTATAGGATTCTTATTTCTTTCCTCTTCGCCACGTCTCGAACCTTTATGGGGTTTGGATCCATATTCCGTCGGGAAGGACACATCTCGGTCGCCATTATCATCGCGACAGAGTGTCTTCACATGACTTCAACGCTGCCCGGCTGCAGGCAAGCCAGCGCAAAAACGAAAATAAGGAACAGCTCCGATGGACATCATCGTTCTCGGGATACGGTTTTTGTTTTTCGCCCTGTTCTTCGCCTTCGTCAAAGCCTGCGACAGTCTTTAGGCGGAAGGACCGCAACATGCTTGTCGACTATATCCTCGGTGGCGCTGTGACCCTGTTCCTTCTCGTCTACCTGACATACGCCCTCATTCGCCCAGAACGTTTCTAACGGCAACTGGCGCAGGCACGGAAGGTTATTTCAATGACTTTCAACGGATGGATGCAGATCCTCGTCTATTGCGGGATCGTCGTTTTGCTGGTGAAGCCGCTCGGCGGCTACATGTATCGCGTTTTCAGCGGCGACCGCACATTCCTCTCGCCGATTTTGGGTCCTGTCGAGCGCAGCCTTTATCGCATCTCGGGGATCAGCGAGCGTGAGGAGCAGCACTGGACCACCTATGCGGCGGCCTTGTTGTTCTTCAACCTCGCCGGCTTCCTGGTGCTCTACGCCCTGCAACGGCTGCAAGGCAGCCTGCCGTACAATCCGGCCGGCATGAGCGCCGTCGAACCCGGGCTCGCCTTCAACACCGCCGCCAGCTTCATGACCAACACCAACTGGCAGAACTACGGCGGTGAAAGCACGATGTCCTATCTCGTGCAGATGGCCGGCCTCACCGTGCAGAACTTCCTGTCCGCAGCGACCGGCATCGCCGTCGCAATCGCGCTGATCCGCGGCTTCACCAAGGCTTCCGGCAAATCGATCGGCAATTTCTGGGTCGATATGACCCGCTGCACCCTTTACCTGCTGTTGCCGCTCTGCATCGTGCTGACGCTGGTCTATGTCTATCTCGGCATACCGCAGACGCTCAGCGCCTATCTCGAAGCCACAACCCTGGAAGGCGCGCGGCAGACAATCGCGGTCGGGCCAGCAGCCTCGCAGATCGCCATCAAGATGCTCGGCACCAATGGTGGCGGCTTCTTCAACGCCAATGCCGCGCATCCCTTCGAAAACCCCGACGCGATCTCGAATCTTATCCAGATGGTTTCGATCTTCGCCATCGGTGCGGCGCTGACCAACGTATTCGGCCGCATGAACGGCGACCAGCGCCAGGGCTGGGCGATCTTGACGGCGATGGGCGTCCTGTTCATCGCCGGCGTCGCCGTCTGCTACTGGGCGGAAGCATCAGGCAATCCGCTGGTGCATGCGCTGGGCATCGACGGCGGCAACATGGAAGGCAAGGAAACACGCTTCGGCATCGCCTTGTCGGCGCTGTTTGCGGTGATCACCACCGCCGCGTCCTGCGGCGCCGTCAACGCCATGCATGACAGCTTCACAGCGCTTGGCGGCATGATCCCGATCATCAACATGCAGCTCGGCGAGGTCATTGTCGGCGGTGTCGGCGCCGGTCTTTACGGCATCCTGATGTACATCGTGATCGCCGTCTTCGTTGCCGGACTGATGGTCGGACGCACGCCCGAATATCTCGGCAAGAAGATCGAGGCCAAGGAGGTCAAGATGGCGATGCTCGCCATTCTCTGCCTGCCGCTGGCGATGCTGATCTTCACCGCCATCGCGGTGGTGCTGCCGACCGGCGTCGCTTCGATGGCCAATGCCGGCCCGCACGGCTTCTCCGAGGTTCTCTATGCCTACACCTCGGCTGCCGCCAACAACGGCTCGGCCTTTGGCGGCCTGACCGGCAACACGCCCTGGTACAACATCACGCTCGCCATCGGCATGCTGATTGGCCGCTTCCTGGTCATCATCCCGGCTCTGGCGATCGCTGGTTCGCTGGTCGCCAAGAAGACGGTGCCGGCCTCCGCCGGCACATTCCCAACCGACGGGCCGCTGTTCGTCGGGCTGCTGGTGGGCGTCATTCTGATCGTAGGCGGCCTCACCTTCTTCCCGGCGCTGGCGGTCGGACCGATCGTCGAGCACCTGGCTGGCATCCACGGGCAGACTTTCTGAACCGTCCCACCTTGGATCAAAATTATGTCCTGGCTCGAAACCATACGTCGCAAGATTCGGCATCGAGATGATCGGAAAGGGGCAACCCCGCCTCCTTTCCCGACCATGTCCACGTTCTTCGGCATTGCGGCAGTCATGATCGTGATCTGGCTGCTGGCCTCCGGGCTTCCGCATCTTCGTTCGGCATCCGATCGATCGGCGCCAACCAACAACATCGATACTGGAGCCACCAAATGAGCCAGTCCAAATCCGCTGTCATCATGGATGCCCGCATTCTGCTGCCCGCCATCGACGGCGCCTTCAGGAAACTGAACCCGCGCACCTTGATGCGCAATCCGGTGATGTTCGTCGTCGCCGTGGTCTCGGCGCTCACGACAGTCCTGTTCGTCAAGGATCTCGTCACTGGTGGCGGCGATCTCGGCTTCTCGCTGCAGATCATCATCTGGCTGTGGTTCACCGTGCTTTTCGCCAACTTCGCCGAAGCGATCGCCGAAGGCCGAGGCAAGGCGCAGGCCGATTCGCTGCGCAAGGCTCGCACCGAGAGCCAGGCCAAGCTGTTGAGCGGCGACGACCGCAGCAATTTCAAGCTGGTGCCCGGCACCAGCCTGAAGGTCGACGACGTGGTGCTCGTCGAGGCCGGCGACATCATTCCATCGGACGGCGAGGTGATCGAAGGCGTCGCTTCGGTCAACGAGGCAGCGATCACCGGCGAATCCGCTCCGGTTATCCGTGAATCCGGCGGCGACCGTTCGGCGGTGACCGGCGGCACGCAGGTTCTGTCTGACTGGATCCGCGTGCGCATCACCGCGGCCTCCGGCCATACGTTCCTCGACCGCATGATCTCGCTGGTCGAAGGCGCTGCGCGCCAGAAGACGCCCAACGAGATCGCGCTCAACATCCTGCTCGTTGGCATGACGCTGATCTTCGTGCTGGCGACGGCAACGATCCCGAGTTTCGCCGCCTATTCGGGCGGCACCATTTCGGTGACCGTTCTCGTCGCCCTGTTCGTCACCTTGATCCCGACGACCATCGGCGCGCTGCTTTCGGCCATCGGCATCGCCGGTATGGATCGCCTGGTGCGGTTCAACGTGCTGGCGATGTCGGGCCGCGCCGTCGAGGCGGCCGGTGACGTCGACACGCTGCTGCTCGACAAGACCGGCACGATCACGCTCGGCAATCGCCAGGCGACGGCATTCCGCCCGGTCAAGGGCGTCACCGAGCAGGAGTTGGCCGACGCGGCGCAGTTGGCCTCGCTTGCCGATGAAACGCCGGAAGGCCGCTCGATCGTCGTGCTGGCGAAGGAGAAATACGCCATCCGTGCCCGCGACATGGCGACACTGCATGCCGCTTTCGTGCCCTTCACTGCGCAAACCCGCATGAGCGGCGTCGACATCGATGGCTCTTCGATTCGCAAGGGCGCGGTCGATTCGGTGCTCGCGTTCGTCAATCAGTCGACCGTCGCCACGCATGGCACGCGCCCCGGCGGCGACACCGTCCGCGACCTCCAGGCGATCGCCGACGATGTCGCCAAATCCGGCGGCACTCCGCTTGCGGTCAAGCGCGACGGACGCCTGCTCGGCGTCGTGCATCTCAAGGACATCGTCAAGGGCGGCATCAGGGAACGCTTCGCCGAACTGCGCAAGATGGGTATCCGCACGGTGATGATCACCGGCGACAACCCGATGACGGCGGCGGCGATCGCGGCGGAGGCCGGCGTCGACGATTTCCTTGCCCAGGCGACGCCCGAGGACAAGCTGAAGCTCATCCGCGACGAACAGGCCAAGGGCAAGCTCGTCGCCATGTGCGGCGACGGCACCAATGATGCGCCTGCTCTTGCGCAGGCCGATGTCGGCGTTGCCATGAACACCGGCACGGTCGCCGCACGCGAAGCCGGCAATATGGTCGACCTCGACAGCGACCCGACCAAGCTGATCGAGATCGTCGAAATCGGCAAGGCGCTGCTGATGACGCGCGGCTCGCTGACAACCTTCTCCATCGCCAACGACGTGGCCAAGTATTTTGCCATCATCCCGGCCCTGTTCGCCGTCTTCTACATCGCGCCGGGGCAGACATCAGGTCCGCTGCAGGCGCTTAACATCATGCATCTGGCGACGCCGCAGAGCGCCATTCTCTCGGCCATCATCTTCAACGCGCTGATCATCGTCGCGCTGATCCCGCTGTCGCTGAGGGGCGTCAGATATCGCGCCATCGGCGCGGCCGCGCTGCTCAGCCGTAACCTTCTCGTCTACGGCCTCGGCGGCAGCATCGTCCCCTTCGTCGGCATCAAGGCGATCGACATGGCCATCACCGCGCTTGGCCTCGCATAAGGAATGAAGTCGATGCTCAAGCAAATCAGACCCGCGATCACCATGATCGTTTTCTTCACCATCCTCACCGGCCTGATCTATCCGATCGGCATGACCGGCATCGCCCAGGCCTTGTTCCCGCGCCAGGCCAATGGCAGCCTGATCGAGAGGGACGGCAAGGTCGTCGGCTCCGAACTGATTGGCCAGGCTTTTGCCAGCGAGCGTTATTTCCATGGCCGGCCGTCGGCTGCGGGCGACGGCTACGACGCCGCCGCTTCGAGCGGCTCGAATCTTGGGCCGACCAACCCCAGGCTGATCGACCGCGTCAAGAGCGATGCCGACAGGCTGAATGCGGAAAATCCGAACCAGAAGGTGCCGATCGATCTGGTCACGACTTCAGCCAGCGGCCTCGATCCGCATATCAGCCCCGAGGCCGCCTATTTCCAGGTCGCCAGGGTGGCCAGGGCCAGGGGCGCCGATGAAGCCAGTGTCAAGTCGCTTGTCGACAGCCATGTGGAGGACCGCGAGCTCGGCTTCATGGGAGAGCCTGTGGTCAATGTGCTGGCGCTTAACCTGGCGCTGGACGAGGCCATCAAGCAATGAATTGTGGGAAGCAATGAGTGGCAGGCTGGGGATCGACACCATCCCCGGCGCCATTCATGATCGATTGTGATGCCGGACGACAGAAGCAACGAAACCCGACCCTCACCCGACGCCCTGCTTGACCGTGCGGAGCGGGAGGCGCGCGGTCGTCTGCGGATTTTTCTGGGCGCAGCACCCGGTGTCGGCAAGACCTATGAAATGCTGATGTCGGGCCGTGCAAGATTGGCCGACGGAGTGGACGTGGTGATCGGCGTCGTCGAGACGCACGGCCGCAAGGAAACCCAGGTGCTGGTCGACGGCTATGAGGTGATTCCCCGTCATCGGGTCGAGTACAAGGGGCGCATCCTCGAGGAAATGGATCTCGATGCCATCCTTGCCCGGCGTCCGGCGCTGGTCCTCGTTGATGAGCTTGCCCATACCAACGCACCGGGCAGCCGCCATCCCAAGCGCTATCTCGACGTTCAGGAAATCCTGACGCACGGCATCGACGTCTACACCACGCTCAACATACAACATGTCGAAAGCCTGAACGATGTCGTGGCGCAGATCACGCGCGTCAGGGTGCGCGAGACGGTTCCAGACTCCATCATCGACCAGGCCGACGACATCGAGATCATCGATCTCACGCCCGACGACCTGATCAAGCGGCTCGAGGAAGGCAAGGTCTATATCCCCAGCACCGCCCGGCGCGCGATCGAGAATTATTTCTCGCCGGGCAATCTGACGGCGCTCAGGGAACTGGCGCTGCGCCGCACCGCCCAGCGCGTCGACGAGCAGTTGCTGACCCACATGCAGGCCCACGCCATACCCGGGCCCTGGGCGGCGGGGGAAAGGGTTCTCGTCTGCGTCGATGCGCGTCCGGGCGGGGCGGCCCGCGTCCGCTATGCGCGGAGATTGGCCGACCGGCTCCGCGCTCCCTGGACGGCGCTTCATGTCGATACCCCTCGTTCAGCCGCCATGTCCGAGGAGGAAAAGGATCGGCTCGCGACGCTGCTGCGCCTTGCCGAGCAGCTTGGCGCCGAAGTAACGACCATTCCAGGCCAGAACGTCGCGCAGGACATCGTTCGCCATGCGACCGCCAACAACTTCACCCATATCGTGATCGGCAGGCCGACCCGTTCGCGCTGGCGGGAATTGATCGAAGGCTCGCTCACTTATGATCTCATCCGCAATGCCGGCGACATCAGCGTCCATGTCATTTCGGGAAACGAACGCAACGACGAGGCGACGTCACGGACCGTAAAGGTGGCGGACGAGCAGTGGCAATTCGATATCTGGCCCTATCTCAAGGCCACGGCCTATGTTGCTGGCTCGCTCGCCTTCGCGGTCCTTCTCCACCAGTTCCTCGACGTCCGCAATCTGGCGATCATCTTTCTCATCGGGGTTCTGACGTCGGCGGTGACCGGCGGTCTCTGGCCGGCTTTGTATGCCTGCCTCATCAGCGCCATTGCCTTCAACTTTTTCTTCCTGGAACCACGCTACACGCTGACGATCCAGGACCCGGAGAGCATCGTGGCGCTGGCTGCCTTCCTGGTTGTTGCGGTCATTGCCAGCAATCTGACAGCGCGGGTGCAGCGACAGGCGGTCGCTGCCCGCGCGCGGGCACGCGCCACGGAAGATATCTATCTTTTCTCGAAGAAGCTCGCCGGCGCCGGCACGCTAGACGACGTGCTCTGGGCGACTGCCTTCCAGATCGCCTCGATGCTGAAGCTGCGCGTGGTGCTGCTGCTGCCGGAAGACGGCACGATCACCGTCAAGGCCGGTTACCCACCCGACGACACGCTGGCCGAGGCCGACATCGCGGCCGCCCGTTGGGCCTGGGAGCACGATCGCCCCGCAGGCCGCGGCGCCGACACGCTTCCCGGAGCAAGACGCCTGTATCTGCCGTTGCGCACCGGTCGCACCGCCGTCGGCGTCGTCGGCCTCGACAACGACAAGCAAGGCCCGTTGCTGACCCCCGAACAGAAGCGCCTGCTCGACGCACTCGCGGATCAGGCGGCGGTCGCGATCGAGCGCATCCAGCTTGTTGCCGACGTCGACCGGGCCAGGCTCGAGGCCGAGGCGGACCGCCTGCGCTCGGCGCTGCTGACCTCGATTTCCCATGACCTGAAAACGCCGCTTGCCGCAATCATGGGCGCCGCCGGCACATTGCGGGAATTTGCGCCGGCGCTTCCCGAAACGGACCGGGCGGACCTGCTGTCGACCGTGCTCGACGAATCGGAGCGGCTGAACCGCTTCATCGCCAATCTGCTTGACATGACCAAGATCGAATCCGGTGCGATGGAGCCGAACTACGCGTTCCACTATGTCGGCGACATTGTCGGCACCGCCTTGCATCGAGCCAGAAAAATCATCGGCGAACACAAGACCGAAATGGACATTCCCACGGATCTGCCGATGCTGAGGGTCGACCCCGTCCTGTTCGAGCAAGCGCTGTTCAATCTCCTCGACAATGCCGCTAAATTTGCCCCGCCAGCTTCGACGATCCGCCTGCAGGGCTGGGCCGACAATGGTTCCGTCATGCTGCAGATCATGGACGAGGGGCCAGGCGTTCCGCCAGCGGATCTGGAGCGCATTTTCGACACGTTCCACCGGGTGCGCAAGGGCGATCAGGTCCGTGCCGGCACCGGGCTCGGGCTCTCGATCTGCCGTGGCTTCATCGAGGCGATGGGCGGGACGATTTCGGCGGCCAACAGGACCGACCGCCCGGGTGCGGTTTTTACCATCAGGATGCCGGTAGCGGCAGACCAACATGTGGGCGACCCCGGCATGGATGACCTGCCATGACGAACTTGCCATGACGAACCTGGGCGTCAGGATTTTGGTCGTCGATGACGAACCGCCGATCCGCAAGCTGCTCCGCGTCGGCCTTGGCAGCCAGGGCTATGCGATCAGCGAGGCGCCGAACGCCAAGACGGCGATCGAACTCGTGGAGACGGAAAAGCCGGACCTGATCCTGCTCGATCTCGGCCTGCCCGGCATGGGCGGTCACGAATTGCTGCGCAAATGGCGGGACGACGGCCTGGATGTTCCCGTCGTCATCCTTTCCAGCCGCACCGACGAGGCCGGCATCGTCTCGGCACTTGATCTCGGCGCCGACGACTATATCACCAAGCCGTTCGGCATGAACGAGCTTGTCGCGCGCATCCGCGTGGCGCTCCGCCACAAGTTCCAGCAGCAAGGCGAGAAGCCGGTCTTCCACACCGGCGATCTCACGGTCGATCTGGTGAAGCGCATCGTCATGATCGAGGACAGGGAGATAAAGCTCTCGCCGAAGGAGTACGACATCCTGCGCATCCTCGTGCAGCACGCCGGCAAGGTTCTCACCCACCAGTTTCTTTTGAAGCAGGTCTGGGGCGATTCGACCGACGTGCAGTATCTCAGGGTCTATGTGCGGCAGCTCAGGCAAAAGATCGAGAAAACGCCCGACCAGCCGCGTTACATCACCACCGAAACCGGCGTAGGATACCGCCTGCGCGAAGTCGACTGAAGCGAGGGCCGCGGGCGGGCCCGTCTAACCCCACTGCGGGGCGCGCGTCTACCATCAGCCGCCTGTTGCAGCTGATCCAGCGCTCCACAACCAAGCGTCCCGGTTGCACGGCGAAGCCGACTTGATCAGCTTTTCGTTTAACGATCTTGACAGCGATCGAGACGGCCCGGCCACACGGGTCCCTGATGTCTAGGATCGGCGAACAACCTTCGGTTAATGGCAATGGTCGACGCGAGGCGTTCGGGGACCGGACCGGGCGCCGTCCCGATCTGGATGCCGGCAGCATGCGGGTAAAGGACGAGAGCCCGACCTCTTGCCGGCGGCATAGCCGCGGCCGCCACTCTCAACTCGTCACGGCCTGGCGCGCACGTCGCGCATCGCGAGAACGCGCATAATTGAATGTCACACTTGCTGGTTGCATTACAATATGAAATTTCGTGTTATCGCATCCCCACAAATTCTCTTTAACAAAATCATGGTTAACAGCTGCTTGCCGCAGGTTAGCCACAGTCGTCTTTTACCAAGCGTGATTGGGAAATTCTACAGCTTGGCGGGACCGTCCAAAAACGAAACAGTGGAGCGACGATCTAATGCCGCAACATAGCGCACATGAACAATATCTACTTGAACTTATCAACGCGGAGAGGGCTAAGGCCGGCGTGCAGCCGCTGGCCTTCGATAATGATCTCAGCGAGGCGGCTGAGGGGCACAGCAGATGGATGCTTGCAACCGACACCTTTTCTCACACGGGGTCGGGAGGGTCCTCGCCCACCCAGCGTATGAAGGCTGCCGGCTACACCCTAACGGGCTCCTGGGCGACAGGAGAGAACATCGCATGGGCTACGACCAGGTCACCGACGGGCTACAATGACGAGATTCTGCTCCTGCACAACAACCTGATGAACTCCCCGGGTCATCGTGCCAACATCCTCAACGGGAACTTCCGCGAGGTAGGTCTTGGATTCGAGGTTGGCGATTACCGGGGGCGCTCCAGCGGTTTCGTGGCGGAGAATTTCGCCAAGACCGGATCAGACCTGTTCCTGACCGGTGTGGCGATCGACGACAAGGACGGGGATAGGTTCTACGATCCCGGTGAAGGTCTATCCGGTCTCACCATCACAGCGAAGAGTTCGACGGGCGCGACGTTTACGACGAAGACCATGGGCGCCGGCGGCTACGACCTCGCGCTCAAGCCCGGCACCTACACAGTAACCTTCTCGGGGGCGGGCATCGAAGCTTCGACGCGCACCGTCTCTGTCGGGAGCAAGAACGTCAAACTCGATCTCGTCGATCCGAAGCAGGGAGCCGTCGCTGCCGTTCAGGATGAACCGGCGGCAGTTTCCGATCCGGCGCCGCAGCAGGAACCAACGCCAACGGCGCAAGCTGAGCCGGCCCCGACACCAACGGCGCAAGCTGAACCGGCCCCGACAACGCCGCCGGATTCTGGGCAGCCGAATTCTGGCTCCCAGTGGCTTGCAACCTTCTTCGGCAAACAGGGCGTAAACTTCCGGTCTGACCAGACCCTGGCCGAACATGAGGAGGCTGAAGGAACGCCTGGCACGGCTAAGGAGAGTGGTGCACAGGTGGCGCTTGACGGCGATAACATCGTGTTTCCACCACTCGGGAACGCTCGGGGCCAACTCGACGACGCTATCGAGCAGGTCCGGGACAATGCGTCGACCGCGCTAGCAAATGCGGGCGATCCGAGACCGGCTTTTGATTGGGCAGAGTATGCACATACGCAAGCGGGCGATGCCGACGCGCTGGCTGCGAAACTCATCGAGCAACTGTCTGCGCATACCAACAGCGTGATCGCCGATCAGGCCGCGTAGCCAATGCCGGACGATGCGGGCCTGCAGTCATGGGCCCGCATCGCCTGCTGACGCATGCGGTTGATCGAGGGGACATCAATGTCACAATCTGGTTCAGAGAAGCTCCGCCCGCCGAGGGCGAAGTCCGAATTGGCTGCCTGCCTGGCGCATTTCCGGCGCGCCTTTTTGGCGGTGGCGGCTTTCAGCGGCCTTATCAACGTGCTGATGTTGTCCGGCTCGGTGTTTATGCTGCAGGTCTACGACAGGGTCCTGCCCAGCCGTAGCGTGCCGACGCTGGTGGCTCTGGTCCTGCTGATTTCGATTCTATATGTTTTTCAAAGTGCACTCGACGCGATCCGCGGCCGGGTGCTGGCGCGTATCGGCAGCGGACTCGACGAGCGCCTGAGTGAGCGGACCTACCGCGTGATGTCGCAATTGCCCTTGGCCAGAGGCCGTTCGGGCGAGGGCATGCAGCCGGTGCGCGATCTCGATCAAATCGGCGGTTTCCTGGCCAGCGGTGGTCCCGCCACTCTTTTCGACCTGCCGTGGATGCCGCTTTATCTCGCGCTCTGTTTTGCCTTCCATCCTTGGCTCGGCCTGGCTGCGCTGATTGGGGCGATCCTGCTTTTGGCATTGACCGTGCTCACGGAGAAAACTGTCCGCCATCCAGCAACTGAAATGTCTGGATATGCCGGAGCGCGCAGCAATATCGCACTGGCAAGCATCCGCAATGCCGAGGTGCTCGAAGCGATGGGCATGAGATCCACGATGGCCTCGCGCTGGGCGGAAGCAAACGGCAAATACAGGCGGGCGCAGATGCGCGCCAGCGATGTCACGGGTTCATTCGGCGCGCTCTCCCGCGGCTTTAGGATGCTGCTGCAATCAGTCGTTCTCGCGATCGGAGCGTATTTGGTGATCGGCCAGGAAGCCACGCCTGGCATCATCATCGCAAGTTCTATTCTCACCGCGCGAGCGCTGGCGCCAGTCGAACTCGCAATTGCGCACTGGAAGAACTTTCTTGCCGCTAGACAAGGCTGGCATCGGCTGAGCGAACTTTTCAGGGAGTTCCCCGCCACAGAGGATCGCTTGCAGCTGCCGCCGCCGCGGACCGAACTCTCGGTTGAAGGGATCGGCGTCGTTCCGCCAGGCGAGCGCCGTTTTGTTGTACAGGACATTACGTTTTCGCTGAGCGCCGGCTCCGCGCTCGGTGTCATCGGTCCGAGTGCATCGGGCAAATCGTCACTGGCGCGGGCGCTCGTCGGCGTCTGGCCGGCAGCGCGCGGCAAAATCCGCCTGGACGGCGCCGCCATCGAACAGTGGCCGGCTGAGGCACTGGGGGGGCACATCGGGTATCTGCCGCAAGATGTCGAACTTTTCGCAGGTACCATTGCTCAAAACATTGCCCGCTTTGATCCTTCTCCGGATCCGGCAACCATTATCGCGGCGGCCAAGACCGCGGGCATGCACGAAATGATCCTGCGCTTGCCTCGCGGATATCAGACCGAGATCGGCGAGGGCGGCGCATCGCTTTCAGCAGGACAGCGGCAGCGCATCGGACTGGCCCGCGCGCTTTATGGTGATCCTTTCCTCGTTGTTTTGGATGAACCGAACTCGAATCTGGACGCTGGAGGCGAGCAGGCTTTGACCCAGGCGATCCTTGCAGTCAAACAGCGGCACGGCGTGGTTGTCGTCATCGCCCATCGTCCAAGCGCCCTGGCGGCAGTGGACCTTTTACTTGTTCTCGACTCCGGCCGTCAGCACGCATTTGGGGCGAGGGATCTGGTCGTCGGGGGCACGACGCGGAGTGCCTCCGTGGGAACGCTTCAAGCAGTTGCCCCGGAGGAAAAGGCATCAGGATGACGTTATTTCATGATCGATCGTTCTTTGGCGCGCGTAACGGCGTGAGGGGGATGATTCCGCATATTCGTGCCGGAGCGAGCCATCTGGCCGGCGTCAAGGGCAAAATCGGCGGGCTGCTGTTCGTTCGGGCTAACCTCCCTACCGATGTGCGATCGCAGCCGACGCAGAACGACTTATCCCTTCGCCGGTATATGCTTCTTGGCGCCGCAACCGTGGCGCTGCTTGTCGGCGGCCTTGGTGCATGGGCCGCAACGACGGAATTGTCAGGCGCCGTCATCGCTACCGGCCATATCGCAGTGGAATCCAACGTCAAGGCGGTTCAGCATCCAAGTGGCGGCGTTGTGGGTGAGATCAACGTGCGCAACGGCGATGAAGTCAGAGCAGGCGATATTTTGCTCCGTCTCGACGACACGCTTACACGCGCCAATCTCGCCGTCATAACCAATACCCTGGACGAACTCTCGGCGCGGGGGGCACGCCTCACAGCGGAGCGTGAGGGTGCCGAGGCGATAGCCTTTTCCGAGGATCTCACCAGCCGCTCCTCTGTTGGACATGTGGCGCGTGTGATCGGCGGGGAGCAGAAACTTTTCGCTTTGCGCCGGGGAGCTTACCGTGCCCAAATCGAGCAACGCAGGCAACGGGTGAGCCAGCTCAAGGAGGAGATAGCGGGCCTCGAGGCACAAAGGGCGGCCAAGGAGCACGAGATTGCGTTGGTCCGCGACGAGATCAAGGGCGTCAGGGGCCTTTGGGAAAAGAAACTCGTCCAGCGGTCGCGACTCCTGGACCTGGAGCGGGGCGAGGCTCAGATCGAGGGAGGGCGCGGCCAACTCGTCGCTGCGATAGCCGAAGCGAACGGCAGAATCAGCGAAACAGAAATGGCCATCATCCAGATCCAGCAGGATTGGCGCAGCGAGGTCGCGAAAGAATTACGCGAAACGGAGGCTCGAACCACAGAATTGGCAGAGCGAAAGATCGCCGCGGAGGAATTGCTTAGACAGACCGATATTCGTTCACCCCAGAACGGACGGGTGCATCAGCTTGCGATCCATACGGTCGGCGGCGTCGTCACGACCGGCGAGCCAATTATGATGATTGTCCCGACCGCTGACGAATTGACTGTGGACGCACGCATCGCGCCTCAAGACATCGATCAGGTCCAGCCCGGCCAGCTTGTCCATCTGCGGCTGTCGGCGTTCAGCCAGCAGGTCACGCCGGAACTCGAAGGACATGTAGCAACGGTTTCTCCCGACCTCGTCGAAGACGAGCGGAACGGACTATCCTACTACAGCGTGCGGATCAGGCTTGACGAAGGCAAGCTTGGCTCGTTGGATCCGGAAAGCCTCAAGCCGGGCATGCCGGTGGAGGCGTTCATGCGCACGACCGATCGCACCGTCATCTCGTTTCTGATGAAGCCATTGACCGACCAGATCAGCCGCGCATTCCGCGAATAGTCGCGCAGCTGGGCTATCGCCGTGCCGTGGCCAAAGGCTCCGGGGAACGCAGCGCCGCCCGTGCCGCGATTTTCAACTGTGCGATGTTGCGGTTCAAATTATCCAATCCAGGCCTGAAAGGCATGGAACTGCAGGATGCCCTCCAGCTTCTTGTCGTCGGCCTCGTATTGGTGCCCTTTGCCAGCACACATCGGTCGACGGGCTTTGCGCCCTGACTGGCTAGTCAGCCAATTCCGCTCCGGCGTGGGGTTTTAATCCATGGCATCATCAGACAAACGCCCTATATAATCGCAAGGTTCTGTTTCGTAAGGGAATGGATGGATGTCGCCGCTTCGCCTTTCGACGATCTTGATGTCGGCAACCCTGGCAACAGCGATGCTGTCGGGCGCGGCTGTCTCCGCGCAGAACGTCGCTCCCGCCAATCGCAAAACCGTGGTCCTGCAAGGCGAATTGCAGATGCTGGAGAACAGGCTGCGACGGCAGCAATTTCAGCAGCAGCAACAGCAGTTCCGTGCCCAGGATCGCGTGGTCGTGCCGCAACGGCCAGATGTGCCGCAGATGGCGCCTACTTGCCAGTTGCGGCGATCGGGCAGCCGCTTCATCAGCGTCTGCCGCTGATGGCCCGGCGTTTTCATTTATTTAGCTGATATGCTTGGACGCCGCTCTACTTAAAGTAGCATCAAAGGCGGTTTTGATTTCGCAACGTGCCTTTGCGCTTGGGCACTGCCCTGATTGGATCGTCGGCAATGGCAGCCACCAAGAAGAAGGTCGTGCGCAAGGCGAGGAAGGGCGAGCGGATCCGCCAGGTCGCGGCAATTCCCTTTCGGCTGGGCAGGCATGGCGGCGTCGAGGTGATGCTGGTCACCTCGATATCGACAAGGCGCTTTATCGTGCCCAAGGGCTGGCCGATGAAGGGCAAGAGTGGGCGCAAGGCAGCCACCATCGAAGCGCGGGAGGAAGCCGGCGTCCTCGGCAAGACGCTGAAGCAGCCGGCCGGCACCTATTCCTACTGGAAGCGGCTGACGAACCGCTTCGTCCGCGTCGACGTCACCGTCTACCTGCTGGCGGTGACGGAGGAACTGGCCAACTGGCAGGAAGCCAAAAGGCGGCAGCGGGCATGGCTGGCGCCGGAAGACGCAGCCGTGCTTATCGACGAGCCCGAACTTTCAACGCTGCTGAAGAACTTGAAAATTCCCCAGCCAGCGCCCGCTGGCGAACTTGAACCAAGGTCTCATTTGGCGTCGTCCTCTCCCTGAGGGAAAGACCGGACCGGCGTGCCGGTATAGGCCCACAACCATTCGCGCGGCAGTGGTCCTTTGTTGCGGTCGCTCTGTTGCGACTGTTCCCACGCATGCGCCAAGATGCCGACCGAGCGCGACAGCACGAAAAGGCCACGTGTCAGCGGCGGCGGAAAGCCGAGCTCGCCATAGATGACGGCGGTGGCGCCGTCGATGTTGAGCGGGATCTTCTTGCCCTTGCGCCGCGCGACCTCGGCCTCAACAGCCTCGGCGATGTCGGCGAAACGTCCGCTGACGACGCCGCGCGCGGCAAAATCGCGGGTCAGCTCGATGAGACGCGGCGCCCGCGGATCGACCGGGTGGAAGCGATGGCCGAGCCCCGGCACATAGGATTTTTCCTCGGCGAAGAAGCGATCGAGCCGCGACGCGACGGCATCGGCAAGCGTCACGCCTGCGTCCAGTGCCGCGGCGATGTCGCCGTAGAAGGCAAGCGCCTGCTCGCCGGCGCCGCCATGCACGTCGCCAAGCACATTGATGGCTGAAGCCATGGCGCTGTTGATGCCGACGCCGCAGGTGGCCGCCATGCGGGCAATGGCGATCGACGGCGCCTGCGGCCCGTGGTCGACGGCCGCCCCCAGCGCGATACCGAGCAGCGCCGCCTGCTCCTCGCCAGGCAGTTCGCCGCGCAGCATCAGCCAGATCATCGCCGGAAAGCTGACGCGGCCGATCAGGTCCTGGATCTCATAGCCACGCAGCCGGATCACGCCAGGGCGCATTTCGATGATATCGGTCTGCCACCATTCCTCACCGCGCTCGCGGCCGGTTTTTTTCTCAACGTTGCTCATGTTCTCGCGTCGCTCATGCCTGCGCCCTTTTCTTGACGCGCGGCGGCAGACTGGCAAACACCTCGTCCATATGCTCGCCCAGCGCCGGCGGCGGCTTGGTCGGCAACGGTGCTGCACCATCGACCATGAACCCGCCGCGCACGACGGTCAGCGGTCGGTCGATGTTCGGCATGCTATCGAAACGGGTGGTCATGTCGCGCTCGATCACTTGCTGCTCGGCCAGCACCTGCGGGATCGTCAGCACCCTGCCCGCCGGCACGCCTGCGCGATTGAGCGTCTCCTCCCAGGCCGCGGCCGAGCTGTTCGCCAGGGCATCCTCGATCAGCGCCTTCAAGGCGATGCGGTTGCGCTTGCGCGTCTCGCGCTCGGCAAAGCGCGGGTCCGACGCCAGCTCCGGCAGCCCGACCAGCCGGCAGAGCGTGACGAACTGCTCCTGCTTGTTGGCGGCGATGTTGAGCAGACCGTCGCCGGTGCGAAACGTGCCGGAAGGTGCCGCCGTCATGTTCTCGTTGCCCATCGGCTGCGGCTCGACGCCTGCCGTCAGATAGTTGGAGACCGGCCAGCCCAGCGCGGAAAGCGTGCATTCGAGCATCGACACGTCGAGGAAAGCGCCCTCGCCTGTCGTCTTCTGCTTCACAAGTGCCGCCGTGATGGCGAACGCCCCGACCAGCCCACCCAGCGTGTCGGCGACGGGATAACCGACACGCAGCGGCGCGGTCTGCGCTGTGCCGGTGATGCTCATGATGCCCGAAAGACCCTGGATGATCTGGTCATAGGCCGGATTGTCGCGCATCGGCCCGGTCTGGCCGAAGCCCGAAATCGCGCAATAGACAAGACTGGGGCGGACCTCTTTCAGCCTGGCATAGCCGAGCCCCAGCCGATCCATCACGCCGGGGCGGAAATTCTCGACCAGCGCGTCGGCGGAGGCGACCAGATCGAGGAAGCGTCCGCGATCGGCCTCTTTCTTGAGATCGAGCACGACCGATCGTTTGCCGGCGTTCTGCGCCAGGAATGAAGCGCCCATGCCGGTGCTGTTGAGTTCCGGCGAGCCGCCGAGCTGGCGCGCCAGATCGCCGCCTTGCGGCGCCTCGACCTTGATCACATCGGCCCCGAGCAGCGCCAGCTGATAGGCACAGTAGGGGCCGGCCAGAACATTGGTCAGGTCGAGGACGCGGATGCCGGACAGCAGATCGGTCATGATGTCACAAACAGGTCAAGCATCGCCCGGCACGTGTTCCGGTCCACGCATGCGCCGGCGTTCGATGTAAGCGTAGATATGCGGCCCGATCAGCCCGATGAACGCCAGCGTCAGCAGCGTCAGCGACAGGGGATGTTTGTAGAACACCGACCAGTCGCCGTTCGAGATGGTCATCGCGCGGCGGAACTGCGTTTCGGCGAGCGGCCACAGGATCATGCCGATGATGACCGGCGCCGTAGGAAAATCGAAGCGCCGCATCAGGAATCCGGCCCCGCCGAGCAGATAGAGGATGACGAGGTCGGTCGGCGACTGAGAAATACCGTAGGTGCCGACCGTGGCGAACACCAGGATGCCGGCATAGAGCTGCGGCGCCGGGATTTTCAGCAGCCGCACCCACAACCCGATCAGCGGCAGGTTGAGGATGACGAGAATGATGTTGGCGATGAACAGGCTGGCGATCAGCCCCCAGACCAGATTGGCCTGCGTCATGAACAGCATCGGCCCGGGATTGATGCCATAGCTCTGGAAGGCCGACAGCATGATCGCGGCCGTCGCCGAGGTCGGCAACCCAAGCGTCAGCATCGGCACCAGCACGCCGGCGGCCGATGCGTTGTTGGCGGCTTCCGGCCCGGCAACGCCTTCGATGGCGCCGACCGTGCCGAACTCCTCCTTGTGTTTGGAGAGCTTTTTCTCGATTGCATAGGACAGAAAGGTCGGGATTTCGGCGCCGCCGGCCGGCAGCGCGCCGATCGGGAAGCCGAGCAGGGCGCCGCGCAGCCAAGCCTTCCACGAGCGTGCCCATTCGGCCGCCGTCATGTAGAGCGAGCCCTTCAGCGGCACGATCTCGTCCTTGCCGGCATAGCGGCGCGAGGCCATGTAGAACGTCTCGCCGACCGCAAAGAGGCCGACGGCGACGACGATCACGTCGACGCCATCGAGCAATTGACTCATGCCGAAGGTGAAGCGCGGTTGCCCGGTCTGCAGGTCGACGCCGATCATGCCGATGACGAAGCCGACGAACAGGCTGGTCAGGCCGCGCACCGACGACGAGCCGAGCACCGCCGAAACCGTGATGAAGGCCAGCACCATCAGCGAGAAATATTCGGCCGGGCCGAAGGACAGCGCGAATTTGACGACGACCGGGGCCAGGAAGGCGACGCCCAGCGTGCCGAGTGTACCGGCGACGAAGGAGCCGATCGCCGAAGTGGCAAGTGCCGCGCCGCCGCGGCCGGAACGGGCCATCCTGTTGCCTTCCAGCGCAGTGACGATGGTCGCGCTTTCACCCGGCGTGTTGAGCAGGATCGATGTCGTCGAACCGCCATACATGGCGCCGTAATAGATGCCGGCAAACAGGATGAAGGACGCTTCCGGCGCCACCTGGTAGGTGATCGGCAAAAGCAGGGCGATGGTCAGCGCAGGTCCGAGGCCGGGCAGCACACCGATCGCTGTCCCCAGTGTCGTACCGAGCAGGCACCACATGAGATTGACCGGCGTGAAAGCGACCGAAAATCCGTGCGCGAGATGGCCAAGCGTTTCCATGGCTTCAGCCTCTCAACATACGGATAATCGAATCGAGACCCGTGTTCAGCTGGTTCTCGATGAAGCCGGCGCCGATGTTGACGCCGAGCGCCCTGGCGAAGCCGAAATAGGCGGCAAGCGCCAGGATCAGGCCGAGCAGCACGTCACGCAGCGGATGTCTGCTGCCGAATCCGTGGCAGATGAGAACGAACATGATCACCGAGGCTGCGGTGAAGCCAAGCGGCTGGATCAGAACAAGATTCGCGACCAGTCCGACGGCGACGATGCCCATCGCCTTCCAGTCGGTCGGGGTTTCCTTTTCTTCTTCCGGCTGCCAGCCGCCCCGCAATGCGGCGACGATCAGCAGCAGGGAAAGGATCGTCATGCCGACCATGGTGATGTAGGGGAAGACGGTCGGGCCGACCTTGGAGTAGAGCGGCGACACCGGAATCGACAGCGTCTGCCAGGCCACTGCGCCGGCGCAGGCAAGAAGCCCGATGCCGATCAGCAATTCGGGCACGGCAAGGCGCGGCCGCGCCGCCTGCTGGTCGCTGGTGCTCATGATCGTCCTCCCCGGATAGCAGGTCTCCCACGGCCGACCTCATCGCAGTTTCACTCGCGCCGGATCCTATGTCCATGCGGCTGGCGAACATCGGAAAGGGGCAGTGCGGACCGCCCCTCTCCGGGGACATCAGGCAAGGCCGAGGTCCTTGAGGATGGCTGCGATCCGAGCCGTGTCTTCGGTGAGAAATTTCGCATAGTCGTCGCCGGTGAGCAGGATCTGCGTCCAGTTGCGGTTTTTGCATTCGGTGGCCCAGGCTTCGCTTTTGGCCATCGTCTCGACCAGCGTGATCATCGCCGCCTTGTCGGCGTCGGAAACGCCCGGCGGTGCGAAGACGCCGCGCCAGTTGAACAGTTCAACATCGATGCCGGATTCCTTCATCGTCGGTGCGTCGATGCCTTCCTGGCGCTTGTCCGCGGAAATGGCGAGCAGCCGAAGCGCGCCTGCCTTGACCTGTTCGGAGAACTCGCCATAGCCGGAGATGCCGGCCGCGACCTGGTTGCCGAGAAGCGCTGACAATGCCTCGCCGCCGCCGGCGAACGGCACGTAGGAGAGGTTGGCTGCCGGAACACCGGCCGTCTTGGCGATAAGGCCGAACAATATGTGGTCCGAACCGCCGGCCGAACCGCCGGCCACCGGCACTTTGGTCGGATCGGCCTTGAGGGCGGCGACGAAATCCGCTGCTGTCTTGAACGGCGAGGCCGCCGGCACCACCAGCGCCTCGAATTCGCCGGTGAGGCGGGCGATCGGCGTGACCTCGGTGAGATTGTTGGCCGATTTGTTGGCGATGATGGCGCCAACCATGACCATGCCGGCAACCATCAGCGAATTGCCCTTGCCGTTCCACTGGCTGATGAATTGCGGCAGGCCGACTGTGCCGCCGGCGCCGCCGACATTGGTGATCTGCGAACCGGAGATCAGCTTCTCACTGCGCAGCACCTGGTCCATCGTGCGCGCCGTCTGGTCCCAGCCGCCGCCGGGCGCTGCCGGCACAAAGATCTGGATCTGCGGTGCGTCCTGCGCGAAAGCGGGCGAGAGATGCAACGCTGCGAAACCGGCGGCGCCGGCAGCGGCGGTGCTCGTTAAAAATCTGCGTCTGTTCAGCATGGGATTCCTCCAATCACGACACCTCCTCCGGTGCCTGCCAGCAACGTAGCCTGAATTCAGACCCGCTCGACAAAAATTCATGCAGTCTTTGCATCGTTCTGTCAACCGGAATGGCATTCTGCTGGACAGAACTGTCCGGATGCGGCACAATTGTTCCGATCGGCCCTTCTGTCCAACTGGGAACGGAACGACGTGGTCAAGCGGATAACCGTAACACAAACCAAGCCTGCGTCGACCAACGGCGTTGCCGCGCTCGACCGAGCGATCGCCATCCTCGATGCTTTCGCTGCTGCCGACCGTTCGCTCAGCCTGGCCGAAATCGCGGCGCGCACCGGCCTCTACAAGAGCACGATCCTGAGGCTGGCGAACTCGTTGCTGCGCGGGCAATTGCTGGAGCGTCTCGACGACGGCCGCTACCGTGTCGGCCCTGCCACCTTTCGGCTGGGCGCCCTATACCAGCGTTCGGTGGTGGCGATCGACATCCTGCTGCCGATCATGCGCGATCTGGCCGAGCGAAGCTGGGAAAGCGTCGCCTTCTATGTCCGTTCGGGCGACGTGCGCACCTGTCTTTACCGCGTCGAGTCCAAGCATCCCATCCGCTACACCATCCGGGAAGGCGACGTGCTGCCCCTGCTGGCCGGCACAGGCGGCCGCGTGCTTGCGGCGTTTTCCGGTCAGCAGGGCGAACCATACGAGACGATCCGCAAAACCTACCATTGTTTGTCGGTCGGCGATCGCGACCCCGAGACGGCGGGCGTCTCGGCACCAGTGTTCGGGCCGGGGCACACCCTGCTCGGTGCGTTGACGCTGTCCGGCCCGAGCACGCGCGTCGACGCGGCCTTTCTACAGCGCATGAAAAATCCGCTGATCGAGGCGGCCGCGCGCGCCACCCGCGCTTTCGGCGAAGACGCCTCGATGCTAGAACAGGCGGCCCTAAAGGCCGAAGCGGAAGGCCCGGTGCTGAAGCGGCAGGCCTAGAAAGCCTCGATTCGGCCCGATCAGAACCACCGGATGACAGGCCGCAACCGCTAGGGCTGCCGTTCCAGCAGGATCGTCGCATCGTCGTGATAGGTGGTCCGCAACACTTCGCTGTAGCCGCATTTGGCCGCGACGCTCAGCGAAGCGGTGTTTTCCGGATCGATGATGCAGACCGTCCTTGCGCGCCCGAATGCCTCGTCGCCCCAGGCGAGAGCCCGTCCGACGACTTCGCTGGCGAACCCTTGGCCATGTGCGCTCGGGGCCAGCGCCCAACCGGCTTCCGGAACGCCTTCGATCGACGGCACCATGTCGCGCTTCAGATCGTGGAAACCGGCCTCGCCGATGAAACGGCCGGATGCCTTGTCCTCGATCGCCCAGAAGCCGTAGCCCAGCAGCGACCACAGGCCGGCATGACGCAGGAAGCGCATCCAGCTTTCCTCGCGCGTGCGCGGCTTGCCGCCGATGAAGCGGGTGACGTCCGGATCGGCCCACATGGCAACATAGGCATCGAAATCATCGAGCTGGTGTGGCCGCAAGATGGTTCGCTTCGTCTCGATGACCGGTGCACTGGCTGCTCCTGGAATTCCCATAACTCTGCCTCGCGGCGCATGATCGCCGAAAAACCGCCTCCGAAACGATCATGCGCAAATTCAAAGTGTTTCTTTGCCGGTGCCTCATGCATGTCGCCCAAATGTCCAACAAGAGCCAGGACAGGGCAGATCATCTTCCAGCGCGAGAAACAAGGTCGAGGCGCTTCGACCGCGGGAAACTGTGACCCGACAAGCGCGATTTCAGCCGCGCCACGGCATGTTCATGTAGACGCCGCCACGCTTCAATTCGTCCAGCATCTGGTCGAGCCGCTTGTGTCTTGTCTCGGGGCGTTTGGCACGAGCGATCCAGCCGAGATAGTCGTTCTTCTGATAATCCGGTCTGTCATCATAGGCCGCCATCAAACCCTGCTTTGTCAAAGCGGTTCGGATGTCGTCCGGCATCGGGTTCAAGGCGCGTTTCAGTCTGGTTATGGTCAAATTTAGGCTGTCGGGATTTGGCGTCAACGTAGTCGCGAACTCCAGCTCCGGCATGGGAATCTTGCCGAACGATGCTACCCTTCGCATGAACTGATTCAGCGTCCGCTGTGCCGTCCGACGGAGGGAAAAGGGCATGGATACCACCGATTTTCTGCTTGCCATCGTTCATCATCTGCTGGTGTTTTCACTGGCCGGCATCATCGGCGCCGAATTTGTCCTGATCCGCGGCGATCTGCCCGCCGCGACGCTTCGGCGGCTTGTCGGCATCGATCGCCATTACGGCATCATCGCCATGCTGATCATCGTTGTCGGCATCGGACGCGTCATCTACGGCCTGAAAGGTTGGGAATTCTACGTCTACAACTGGGTATTCTGGGCAAAGATGGCGGCCTTCGTCACCGTCGGGCTGCTGTCGATCATCCCGACGGTCCGCTTTGCGTCCTGGAGCAGGCAGGCCTCGGCCAGCCCCGGCTTTCAAGTGCCGGCGGCACAACTTGCATCCGTTCGAACTTATGTCCGCGCCGAAGCCTCGATCTTCCTGCTGATCCCGGTCTTCGCCGCGGCGATGGCGCGCGGCTACGGCTACTGAATCTCGCTTAAGGGTTCGAGCGGCGCAATTTCGACCAGCGGCGCCGGAACATCATTCGTCTTCTCCTCGGCCTTGCAGATGTCGGCGATGACACAGATCGGGCAATCCGGTTTGCGCGCCTTGCAGACATAGCGGCCATGCAGGATCAGCCAGTGATGCGCATGGCGCATGTATTCGTCCGGAATGATCCTCAACAGCCCCTGCTCGACCTGTTCCGGCGTCTTGCCGGGCGCCAGCCGCAGCCGGTTGCCGATGCGAAAGATATGCGTGTCGACCGCCATCGTGTGCTGGCCGAAGGCCATGTTGAGCACGACATTGGCGGTCTTGCGCCCGACGCCCGGCAGCTTGACCAGTTGGTCGCGGTCGTCGGGCACTTCGCCGCCATAGCAGCGGATCAGCGCCTCCGACAGCGCGATGACGTTCTTGGCCTTGTTGCGCCAGAGCCCAACGGTGCGGATATAGTCTCCGACCTTGGCTTCGCCGAGAGCCAGCATCTTTTGCGGCGTGTCGGCGACCTTGAACAGCGCCCGCGTCGCCTTGTTGACGCCGACATCGGTCGCCTGTGCCGAAAGCACCACCGCCACCAGCAGCGTGAAGGCGTTGACATGTTCGAGCTCGCCCTTCGGCTCGGGCCGCTGAACGGAAAAGCGTCGGAAAATCTCGTGCACTTCGGCCGGGCTGTAGAGCGAATGGGACCGCAGAGGCCGGGCACGCGGTTTGGCATTCGCGCTATCGCGTCGGCCGGGGAGCAGTTCATTTTTGGGTGTAGAGGAATTTTTGGACTTGGGGCTCGTCATCCCCTTCCTATAATATCCCGGCATGAGCGACACAAACGCCTCATTTCAGGCCGACGAGCCATTCTTCCAGGCGTTGCTGATACCGCATCGCTCGCTGGGCAAAACCGGCTTTGCCATCCTGATGGGCGCCCTGCTGTTCGGCTCGTTGGTCACCGGAGCGTTTTTCCTGTCGCGCGGCGCCTGGCCGGTGTTCGGCTTCCTGGGTCTCGACGTCATCGCCGTCTACATCGCCTTTCGCGCCAATTATCGTGCCGCCCGCGCCCGTGAGGAGGTGTCGGTCTCGCGCACCAGCCTCGACATCCGCAAGACCGCGCCATCAGGCAAATCGGAAGCACATCGCTTCAACCCGTTCTGGGCGCGTTTTTCGGTCGCCCGCCACGCCGAAATCGGCATCACCAGGATGGCGGTGGAAGCACAAGGCCAGAATGTGCCGATCGGCGGCTTCCTCAATCCCGACGACCGCGAGAGCTTTGCGTCAGCCTTTTCGCGCGCCCTGGCGACCGCGAAAGCGCGCTGAATGTGAGCGAACCGCCTCGTTCGCGAACCGGTTCTGCAATGCCTCATAAACCGGCAATCGGCCAAGAACGGTATCGGCAGCGTTACTTCTCCCTGCTGGAATGCACCTTTTTGCCAGCCCTCGTCGGCTCCTTCCTCGAAGCCAGATCTATCTGGATGCACATGACGAGAAGGCAAGTTTCGGGTGGTGATCGGAGCCGCGAAGGACGATATTCACGATCAAGGAGATGGCCCGATGAACGCACAGACAGCTATTCTGAAGACAGACATCACACCCGAAGGCGGTGACTACGAAGTTGTTCGGCGCGCGATCGAGAAGATCAGCCTTGACTATCGTGACCAGCCGTCGCTCGAGATATTGGCGGAGGAAGTCGGCGAGACACCGACCGGGTTGCAGAAGCTCTTCACCCGCTGGGCCGGCCTGTCGCCCAAGGCGTTTCTGCAGGCGGTCACGCTCGACCACGCGCGCAAACTGCTCGATTCCGGCATGCCGCTGCTCGAAGCCTCTTTCGAGGTCGGCATGTCAGGCCCCGGCCGGCTGCACGACCTTTTCGTCACCCACGAAGCGATGTCGCCGGGCGACTACAAGACGCGCGGCGCCGGGCTGACGATCCGCTACGGCTATCATATCTCGCCTTTCGGCATCGCCCTGATCATGGTCACAGACCGTGGGCTTGCCGGCCTCGCCTTCAGCGATGTCGGCGACGAGCGTGCGGCCTTCGCCGACATGTCCGGCCGCTGGCCGAACGCAACCTATGTCGAGGACATGGCCGCGACGGCGCCCTATGCGGCGCGCATCTTCGACCCGGCACTGTGGCGCGCCGACCAGCCGCTGCGCGTCGTCTTGATCGGCACCGACTTTCAGGTCCGCGTCTGGGAAGCCTTGCTGCGCATCCCGATGGGCAAGGCCTGCACCTATTCCTCGATCGCCGCCGGCATCGGCGCACCGAGCGCCAGCCGGGCGGTGGGCGCCGCGGTCGGCGCCAATCCGATGTCCTTCGTGGTGCCGTGTCACCGGGCTCTCGGCAAGTCCGGCGCGCTCACGGGCTACCACTGGGGCCTGACGCGCAAACGCGCCATCCTTGGCTGGGAAGCGGGACAGGTCGGATCCTGAAATCGCGCGCCAATTGTCGATGTCGGCGCCGACGACGCCTGGAGTTGCGCTGAGAAGCGCGTTCAGACCTGACGCGATTAGATCGCGCCGTCTGGCAAGCGGCGGCCTTACGGAGTAGCTTCCCGCAGTCAGCAGGGAGGCACCACTTGATCATCGTTGTCGGCTCGATCAACCTCGACCTTATCGCCAATGTCGACCGCTTGCCCGCACAGGGCGAGACGGTTCGGGGTTCTGGCTTCAGCACCGCACCCGGCGGCAAGGGCGCCAACCAGGCGCTGGCCGCCGCGCGCGCCGGCGCCAAGGTGCGCATGGTCGGCGCGGTCGGCAAGGACAATTTCGCCAACGAAGCGCTGGCGCTGTTGCGGGACGGCAAGATCGACCTGTCCGGTGTCGGTGAAACCTTCGCTTCGACCGGCACGGCATTGATCATGGTCGCCGACGACGGTGAGAACATCATTGCCGTGGTGCCGGGCGCCAATGATTCGGTCGTCACAGGCGACCTCTCCAAGGCTTTCATGAAGAAGGGCGATGTCGTGCTCCTGCAGCAGGAGATTCCGCTGCAGACTGTCGATGCAGCACTGGACGCGGCACGGGCGGCAGGCGCGGTTACCGTGCTCAACACGGCACCGTTCCGCGCAGAGGCGGCCGCCTTCCTCGGCAAGGCCGACTATGTCGTCGCCAACGAAACCGAATTCGACCTCTATGGCGAGGCGCTGTCGCTGAGCGGCCGCGATCGCCCGGCGCGGATGCGCGATTTCGCGGGGACGACCGGTCGCACAATAGTCGTCACGCTCGGCGGTGACGGCGTTCTGGCCGCCACGCCAGCCGATCTCCTGATGGTTCCGGCGTTGAACATCACTCCGGTCGATACGGTCGGCGCCGGCGACACGTTCTGCGGCTATTTCGCCGCCGGGCTGTCATCGGGCCTGCCGCTCGACCAGGCGCTCGCCCGTGCTGCAGCCGCTGGTTCGCTCGCTTGCCTGAAGCCCGGCGCCCAGCCGGCGATCCCACTAGCGAAGGACGTCGAGGCGGCGCTCCAAAACACGCCAGCCAGGTGAGAGCCATGCGTCCGGCCACAAAACACGCCGTGCCGCCTGCCGGCAATATCTGCCGCCTGTCCGCCGTGGATCTTGCCGAGGCGATCCGGCGCAGGCGGTTGTCGGTGCGCGAGGTGGTGACGGCATTCCTCGACCGGATCGACGCGGTAAACCCGCTGGTCAATGCCATCGTCTCGCTGCGCGACCGTGCCGACATCTTGCGCGAGGCCGACAGGGCAGACGCCCATCTGGCGCATGCAGGGCATGCCGGACCGCTGTTCGGCCTGCCGATCGCCATCAAGGATCTCGCGCAGACCAAGGGCCTCAGAACCAGCTTGGGCTCGCCGATCTTCGCCGATTTCGTCCCGCAGGAAGACGATTTCTTCGTCGAGCGCATCCGCAAGGCCGGCGCCATCATCATCGGCAAGACCAATGTTCCCGAATTCGGCCTGGGCTCCAATACCTACAACACCGTATTCGGCCCGACACGCAATGCTTTCGACCCGGCCTTGACCGCCGGCGGTTCGAGCGGCGGCGCGGCGGTCGCGCTGGCGCTCGACATGGTGCCTGTCGCCGACGGCAGCGACTTTGGCGGCTCGCTGCGCAACCCGGCCGCCTACAACAACGTCTATGGCTTCCGTCCGTCGCAGGGGCTTGTCCCGGCCGGCCCAGAGCTTGACGTCTTCCACGCCCAGATGGGCGTCGAAGGGCCGATGGGCCGCAGCGTGCGCGACATGGCGTTGCTGCTCGACGAGCAGGCTGGCTACGACCCTCGCGCGCCCCTCTCGCATCACAAGCAGGACTGCTTCCTGCAGGGACTGCAAACGCCGACGGCCGGCGGCCGCATCGCCTGGCTCGGCGATCTCGGTGGTCATCTGCCGGTCGAACCCGGCATCCTTAGTCTTTGCGAGGCCGCTCTCGGCCGGTTCGCCGCGGCATCCTTTCAGACCGAAGCGCTGGTGCCGGATGTCGATTTCGAAGCGCTGTGGCAGGCCTTCGTGACGCTGCGCCAGGCGAGCAGCGGTTGTGCGCTCAAGGCGCATTACGACGATCCCTTGAAACGCGCTCTTCTGAAGCCGGAGGCGGTGTGGGAGGTGGAACAGGCGCTGCAGCTCACGGCGCCGCAGATCCACGCCGCCACGGTGAGGCGCTCGTCCTGGCATCGAACGTTGCTGGCGCTCTTCGATCGCTTCGACCTGATTGCGCTGCCGACTGCGCAGGTTTTTCCCTTCGATGTCAGTACTCCTTGGCCCCGGGAGGTGGCCGGGCGTGCCATGGACAGCTATCACCGCTGGATGCAGGTTTCAGCACTCGCCACGCTGGGCGGCTGCCCGGCGGTCAACGTACCGGCCGGCTTCGATGGCAGCGGCAGGCCGATGGGCATGCAATTGATCGGGCGGCCGCGCGGCGACATGGCCGTGCTGAGAGCGGCGGCAGCCTACGAGACGACGCTGCCGTGGCTGGCTGGAGCCTAAAATAATCCAGGTCAAGGTTGCCGGCGACATCTCCTGCCGCTTGCAGCCGCGTTACTGTCATGCATTGATCGCGGTCAGCCGTGTCGCAAAGCCGCATACTGTTGAGGAAACCATGTCGCTGGAACTCTATGCCACCTATCTCGTCGCCTGCCTCGTCATCATCCTGGTACCCGGACCGACGGTCACGCTGATCATCGCCAACAGCATCCGCCATGGCTCTCGCGCCGGCCTCGCCAACGTCGCCGGCACACAGGCCGGACTGGCGATCATGATCGCCATTGTCGGCATCGGATTGACCTCGCTGATCGCGGGAATGGGCCATTGGTTCGAATGGGTCAGGCTGATCGGTGCCGCCTATCTGATCTGGATGGGTGTGCAGATGTTCCGCTCCAAGGGCAAGCTGAACGCCGACGGATCGGCGAAGACACCGCGCGGCGGCTTCTTCCTGCAGGGCCTGCTGGTGGCGATCAGCAATCCCAAGACGCTGGTGTTCTTCGGCGCCTTCTTTCCGCAGTTCATCGCCCCTGGCGGCAACCATGGGTTGCAGATCGGGGTGATGGGCCTCACCGCCATGATCTTCGCCGCCGTATCGGATTCGACCTACGCGCTGGCCGCCGGCCGCGCCGGACGCCTGCTTTCGGCCGGCCGCGTCAAGCTGCTGTCGCGGATAAGCGGCAGTTTTCTGGTCGGCGGCGGCCTGTGGCTGGCATTTTCAAAGGCGAAGTGAGCGGCACTCTTTTCCTTCTCCCCTGGTGGGAGAAGGTGGCCGCCCACGGGTCTTGCCTCCGGCAAGCCCGAGGACAGGCTCCGCGGCCGGATGAGGGGTGTTCAGCTTGGCACCAACAGCGCTCCGGCCAACACCCTCAACCGTCTCGGCGCTGCATGCAGATCTCCCGCCCGGGGCGAGTCACGGGCCTCGCCCGCCCTTCGGGCCACAAGGCCCCACAAGGGGAGAAGGAAGCGGCCCTAAAGCCGGCCCAGCCTTTCCAGCAGCAGCGCGAACAACGCATCGTGGTCGATGTCGCGCATCACCATGGCGTTGCTCGGCCGTTTGGTCACGCCCCACCAGTCGATCACGGTCATGCCCATGGTGAGTTCCGAGGCGGTTTCCACAGCGACGTTGCAGTTGCGGCCCCTGAACAGCTCGGGTTTCAACAGATAGGCGATGACGCAAGGGTCGTGCAGCGGACCGCCGTCGGTGCCGTATTTCTCTTCGTCGAATCGTTCGAAGAATTCCAGCATCTCCGCCGTGGCCGTGCCGACCCTGGTGCCGAGCTTGCGGTAAGCTTGGGTGCGCTTGGCCGTGGTCAGCGCCTTGTGGGTGACGTCGAGCGGCATCATGACGATCGGAATGCCGGATTTGAATACGACATCGGCGGCATGCGGGTCGACATAGATGTTGAATTCGGAGGTCGGGGTAACGTTGCCGCCTTCGAAGAAGCCGCCGCCCATCAGCACGATTTCCTTGATGCGCGGCGCGATGTTCGGCTCGCGGATCAGCGCCAGCGCTATGTTGGTGAGCGGACCGAGCGCGCACAGGGTGATCGTGCCGCTCTCTTCCTTCATCAGCGTCTCGACGATGAAATCGACCGCGTACTGGTCCTGCAGCTCCATTGTCGGTTCGGGCAATTGCGGACCGTTGAGCCCGGTCTCGCCATGCACCTCCTCCGCGGTGACCAGTTCGCGCGCCAGCGGCCGGATGGCGCCGGCATAGACCTTGATGTCAGGCCGGCCGGCCAACTCGCAGATCTTGCGTGCATTCTTTTCGGTGAGTCTCAGCGGCACGTTGCCGGCGACGGCGGTCATGCCGACGATCTCCAGCTCGGCGCTGCCGAGCGCCAGCAATATGGCGACGGCATCATCCTGGCCGGGATCCGTGTCGATGATGATCTTGCGGGATTGGGGCATTTCAATTCCTTGTTTAGGGAGTCTTTTTGGGCGGGGCTTTTGACGGCTTGAACTCGACCGCCGGGCGGACCATATCAAGACCATCGGGAAAAATGCCATCCGGGTTTTTCCGCTTTATGTCGCTCTTGAGAGGACAGTGTAACATGAGTCGAATGACGCCTTTTTCCAGCCCGCTTCTCCTGGGTTTCGACGCCATGGAAAAGACCCTGGAGCGTCTGGCGAAGTCAGGTGACAGCTACCCTCCCTACAACATCGAGCGCCTCAGCGGTGCCGACGGCAAGGCCGAAAGGCTGCGTATCACACTCGCTGTCGCCGGTTTCGCCGAAAACGATCTTGATGTGACCACGGAGGAGAACCAGTTGGTCGTGCGCGGCCGTCAGAACGATGACACCGAGCGCGAATTTCTGCACCGCGGCATTGCCGCGCGCCAGTTCCAGCGCTGTTTCGTGCTGGCCGACGGCATGCGGGTGATCGCGGCGGAGCTGAAGAACGGTCTTTTGTCGATCGATCTCGATCGGCCCGAGTCCGAACGGCTGGTACGGAAAATAAACATATCGGTGAAAGACTGATTTTTATCGATTGCTCTCATGCGAGGCGGCCTTGAACGGGGTCCTCGCTGCACGGAGGCTTAAATGACCAGAACTGACGAAAACCTTATCATGACCAGCGGCGAGTTCGCCCATCTCGGCGAAGGTTCGGTCGCCTATCTCAGGAAAATCTCGAGCGACGATCTGCGCGGCCGTTTCCCGGGCCTCGGCGAAATCGCGCCCGGGCTGGAACTGTGGGCCCTGTTTGCCGCCAACGGCCAGCCGATCCTTCTTTCGGACGCTCGCGAGCGGGCGCTGGCCGGCGCCCTGGAAAACGACCTGACCCCCGTCGCAATCCACTAAGTCGCCATCCACTAACAATAGGCGCAGCGATCTGGTTAGAACGGACAGGGCCGCTCGCGGCGCCCTTTTACCGAACTGATCGAAAAAATCAGGCCGCGTGCGAGGCTTGTGTATCCGATAAAAGCGCATGGATCGCGGCGGCGTCGCGGGTGCCCCTGATCTTGGCCACCGTGTCGGCGTCGCGCAGCACCCGCGCGATGCGCGACAGCGCCTTGAGATGGTCGGCGCCGGCGCCTTCGGGCGCCAAAAGCAGGAACACCAGATCGACCGGCTGGTCGTCCAGCGCCTCGAAATCGACCGGCGTCTCCAGCCGGGCGAAAACCCCCGCGATCCGCTTCACCCCGGCCAGCTTGCCATGCGGAATGGCAATGCCGTTGCCGACACCGGTCGAGCCCAGCCGTTCACGCTGCAGGATGGTGTCGAACACCTCCCGTTCCGGAATGCCGGCAATTGCCGCCGCCCGTTCGGACAGCATTTGTAGCAGTTGCTTCTTGGAGTTCGCCTTCAACGCCGGCAAGATTGCCGGAACGTTGATAAGATCGCTCAGGTCCATACTTGAAATCCCTTGTTCGCCTGCCGTCGCCAGCCCTCACTCTCGCGTGCGGCTGGTGCCTTATCCCAGTGCGGCCTTGGCCGTCAGCCCAGTGCGGCCTTGGCCGTCAGCCCTGCGCGACCTTGGTCGTAGACGGGTCGATCCAGCCGATGTTTCCGTCCGGCCGACGATAGACGATATTGAGATGCTCGTTTCCGGCGTTGCGGAAGACGAGGACCGGGCTGTCCTTGGTGTCGAGTTCGATCACGGCTGACGCCACCGACATGGTCCGCAGCGTCATGGTTGATTCGGCGACGATGGCTGGCGCGAAATTCTCCGGCATTTCCTCGTCATCGTCGGCAAGCGGCGCCATCACCGTATAGGCAACGTCGGTGGGTTCGCCATTGGCGTTGCCTGAATTATGTGACTTCAGCCGACGCTTGTAGCGGCGAAGGCGGGTCTCGAGGCGATCCGCCGCCGCCTCGAAAGCGAGCGTCGGGTCCTGCGCTTCACCGGTGGCCTGCAGCGAAGCGCCGGAATCCAGCCGGATCATGCAATCGGCCGTGTAGCGCGACCCCGATTTGACGACTACAATTTGCCCTGAAAAGCCCCGATCGAAATATTTCCCGATCACTTCTCCGACACGGTCGTTGATGCGCGTACGGAACGCATCGCCGATATCCATGTGTTTTCCTGATATGCGCAGCGTCATCTGAATACTGACCTTCCTTGCTCAGGCTTCAAACTGTCGCGAGTTTATACCCGTGGTCTGAGCGCACAAGCTTTGCGGCGTCACTTGCGCCGATTTTAAATCCGAACTTTTCCGATTGATCACAAGCCGCCTTCTTGACCGTCCCGTGGCCAACGTCGTGACGGACCATCCGCATGCGGGCAGTAGCCCGTCCCATGCGGGCGGGCTTCTAGCCACTTCATTGCGGCTTGTCAATGAAGTGCGAAAGCTGTGGAAATTCCGTCGGAGATCAACGTCCGGCGCTGGCCAAAGCGCGTTTTTCACGCCGCCGCTGCACCGACGAGGGAATATTCATGCCCTCCCGATACTTGGCGACCGTGCGCCTGGCTATATCGACGCCGCTTTCCCGCAACATATCCACAATGGCGTCGTCGGAAAGCACGTCGGCAGGTTTCTCCTCGTCGATCAACTGCTTGATGCGGTCGCGCACCGCTTCAGACGAATGCGCGTCACCGCCACCCGACGAGGCGATCGAGGCGGTGAAGAAATAGCGCAGTTCGAACACGCCGCGCGGCGTCAGCATGTATTTGTTGGCGGTGACCCGGCTGACGGTCGATTCGTGCATGCCGATGGCGTCGGCCACCGTGCGCAGGTTGAGCGGCCTCAGGTGACGCACGCCATGGACGAGGAAGGCGTCCTGCTGGCGCACGATTTCTGAGGCAACCTTGAGGATAGTCTTCGCCCGCTGATCGAGGCTGCGCGTCAGCCAATTGGCGTTTTGCAGGCATTCCGCCAGGAAATCCTTTTCCGTCTGACTTTTCGCATGCGGCGAAACCCGGGCGAAATAGATATGGTCGACCAGCACGCGCGGCAGCGTTTCGGGGTTGAGTTCGATCACCCAGCTCCCGTCATTGGCCGCACGCACTTCGACATCGGCGATGATCGCGTCGCTGGCGCCGCCCGAAAACGCCATCCCCGGGCGCGGATCGAGCGCACGTATCTCGGCCAGCATGTCGAGCAGATCCTCCTCATCGACCCCACAAATCCGTTTCAGGGTCTGGAAATCGCGCCGGGCTAAGAGTTCGAGATTGGCAATCAAAGTCTTCATCGCAGGGTCGAGACGGTCGCGGACGGCAAGCTGCAGCGACAGGCATTCGGCAAGGTCGCGGGCAAAGAGGCCGGTGGGCTCGAATGTCTGGCAGACCGCGAGCGAATTCGCCACCGCCGCTCTGTCGGTGCCGAGACGGGTGGCGATCTCAGCCATGTCGGCGCGCATGTAGCCGGCCTCGTCAAGGCCGTCGGCCAGTTCGCTGGCGATCAGGCGTGCTGCCGGGTCGGCGAAGGCAAGCGCAACCTGCTCGGCGACATGCTCGCGCAGCGTGATGGCTCCGGCCGCCATGTCTCCGACGTCAAAACCGTCGGAAGAGGATGCGGAACCGTTGCCGGATGCCGATTTCCACTGGGCCGTCAGGTCGGGACCGAGTCGCTCGCTGGTGCCGGGGTCGTCGGGAAACAGGTTTTCCAGCGAAGTATCGAGCTTTTCCGAGATCGCCTCGGCGGTCCACGCCGTTTCCTTCTCGAACCAGTCGCCGGCGGTGGCCGTTTCCGGCGCGGCATCGATCTTCTGCGCCTGGTCGCTGACGGCATCGTCCTGCGGCTCGGCGCGCTCGAGCAAAGGATTGCGCTCGATCTCGTCGTCGATGAAGCGTTCCAGCTCGATGTGGGTGAACTGCAGCAGCCGTATCGACTGCATGAGTTGCGGCGTCATCACCAGCGACTGGGACTGTCGTAGCTGTAGTTTTGCCGCCAACGCCATGGTTCGGTTTCAAACGCCCTGTCTACGCATCCGGACTGCCGGAAGGAGTTCGGCATAGAAACTGGCCCGGCTTTTGCTTGTCAAGGCGACGGCGATCAAAACTCGCCTGTCCGTGCGTATTCCGACGAGAAATCGAAGAAAAAGCTCTGTCTCGCGTCAAAAACCGCGTCTGGACAGAAATTTTCACGCTTAGAGTGTAAACCCCTCACCGAGATAAAGCCGCCGCACATCCGGGTTTGCGACCACTTCGTCGGCCCGGCCATGAGTCAACACCTGGCCGGCATGGATGATGTAGGCGCGGTCGATCAGGCCGAGCGTCTCGCGGACATTGTGATCGGTGATGAGCACGCCGATGCCACGCGCCGTCAGATGGCGCACCAGTTGCTGGATGTCGGCGACGGCGATCGGATCGATGCCAGCGAAAGGCTCGTCGAGCAGCATGTATGCGGGGCGGGTCGCCAGGGCGCGCGCGATTTCAAGGCGCCGCCGCTCGCCGCCGGAAAGCGACAGCGACGGGGCCTTGCGCAGATGGCTGATATGAAACTCCTCGAGCAGTTCGTCGAGAATGCGTTCGCGCTCCTTGCGGCTCTTTTCGACCACTTCGAGCACGGCTCGGATGTTTTGCTCGACGCTCAAGCCGCGAAAGATCGACGCCTCCTGCGGAAGGTAGCCGATGCCAAGGCGGGCGCGGCGGTACATCGGCATGGAGGTGACATCGAAGCCGTCGATTTCGATCGTGCCTTCGTCGACCGGCACCAGGCCGGTGACCATGTAGAAGCAGGTGGTCTTGCCGGCGCCGTTGGGGCCGAGCAGTCCGACCGCCTCACCGGCGCGCACGCCGATCGTCACGCCGCTGACGACTTTGCGGCCCTTGTAGCTCTTGGCCAGCCCTTTGGCGATCAGGGTTCCCTTGAATTTTACCTGATCGAGGTTAACCGCGGCCGGTGCCGCAAGTTTGCTGGCGGCGCGTCCTGGAAGACGCGCCAACAGCGATGCTACGTCGACCATCAGGGGTTCGCCGCTCCCGACTTCGGCGGCGTGATCGACATCATGACGCGTCCACCGCCGCAGGGGTCGACCTGGGCCAGACCGCTCTTCATCTGCACGGTCAGCTTGCAGCCGACCAGTACATTGTCGCCTTGCGAGAGCACGACCTTGCTGCCTGAAAGCACCAGCACTTCCGTCTTCATGTCGAAGGTGCCGCTGTCGCCCGTGGCGACCTGGTCGTCCGATTTGATATAGACCTTGTTGGCGACCTCCAGACGGTCGATGTCGGCCGAGCCCGTCATCGCGGCACCCGAGGCCTGCTCACCCTTGGCGGCAGCGTCGGGGTCCTTAACGTAATAGACCGTCATCTTGCCGGCCTTGAGCAAGGTCGGACCCTGGACGACGTTTACATTGCCGGTGAACACGGCGACGCTGTCCGCCTGGCGGACCTCGAGCTTGTCGCTTTCGATCTGGATGGGCTTGTCGCCGGACAGTTTGAGGCCCGACAGCTGGCTGGTGGTCCTGGACTGCGCCAGAGCCGGCGTCGCCGCCAAAGCCAGCCCCAGGGCGGCCAGCCCTACGGCCGGCAACGCCGAAGCCGCGGCCACGAGCCGTGTCGAACTACTGAACCGCATTGGATTCTCCGCTCATTGCCTCTGCCGCCTTCAAGCTGGCGGGATCGATGTTGACACGCACTCTGTTCTCGAAGACCACGATCTTGCCGTTGTCCTGGACAAACATCGAATCCGCGGTAATCCGCGACCCGCCACGGCTGACGTCGACCGGATCGTTCGTCTTCATAGTGCCTTTGCCCATGTCGAGAAAGACCGATTTGAACTTTGCCGCCAGGCCATCTGTGGTGGTTATGGTGACATCGCTGGTCAGGCTCATCGTGTTGCCATCGCGATTGAAGCTACCGTGCGGGGCATTGATGGCCGCCACATTGTCGGTTGATATCGGCAGCTTGGCGTCGATGCCTTCCAGATTGATGATACCTTGCTGGCTCACGTCCTGTATGGCGCGCAAAGCCGTCATGGAATAGGGCAGTTTCTGCTTGGTGAACCCGTTGAGCTTGGGGTGGGCCATCACCAGCTTGCCGTTGGCGAACGCGCTGGCGTCGGCCTGGACCTGGATTGAGCCAGGTGCCACGAGATAGGAATAGACCGGGACGGCGACCGCGATCGCGGCAGCGGCCAGCGGCACCGCCAGCTTCAAGATACGCACGCGGCGCGAATGGCGCTGGGCGATGCCGAAGGCGTCGACTCGCGCCGGGCCTACGTCCGGGGAAGCCAACTCCGTCTCGGTGTTGGTCGGTTCGATTGGTCGCGCTAACATAACTGCTTTCTTCTAAACCCCTGCCGCCAAGCACCCCTATAGGTGGGATACCGGCGCCCTCAAGCAAGCACAAGCGGAGGAAAACCGCAAAAGTGTGACGGTTGCTGTTGCACAAACGAAAATGAAACCGGCACAACTTGCACGTCATACCAGATACGGGCGGACAGCGTTAGGGGCTGTGGATTGGTCTTTTATGTTCTCTCGAAACGCCGGCTCGCCAGCGTCGAGAGCTTGTCTTTGGCGCAAGCTCGTCAGGAATCGGTAGCCGGGCGCGGGCGGTTGCTTTAAAAGCATCTGCTCCCCACCGACTATGAGGCTGACCATGGTACTGAGAGCCGACGACCTGATCGACCGCCGCCGCTTGCGTCGCAAGCTGACATTCTGGCGCGTTGCAGCGCTTGTCGTCGCAGCAGCCGGGCTGATTGCCTTTTCGACCTGGATTTACGGCGATGACTTCACTGGCGCGGCGGTCGACCATATCGCCAAGGTCAAGATCGAGGGCACCATCACCGAAGACGAAGACCTGATCAAGCAGCTGGACGCCATCCGTCAATCCTCGAGGGTGAAAGCTGTGATCCTGGCGATCGATTCACCTGGCGGCACCACCGTCGGCGGCGAATCGATCTACGAGGCAGTGCGCGAGCTGGCCGCCGAGAAGCCGGTGGTGGCCCAGGTCGGCACGCTGGCCGCATCGGCGGGCTATATGATCGCCACCGCGACCGATCATATCGTCGCGCGCAAATCGTCGATTGTCGGCTCGATAGGCGTGCTGATCCAGTATCCGGACGTCAGCGGCCTTATGAACAAACTCGGCGTCAAGCTCGAGGAAGTGAAATCGTCGCCGTTGAAAGCTTCGCCGTCGCCTTTCAAGCCGACCAATGACGACGAGCGCACCATGGTCCGCAAGCTCATTCTCGACAGCTACGACTGGTTCGTCGGCATCGTCGCCGAACGCCGCAAGATGACCAAACCGGAGGCGCTGGCGCTGGCCGACGGATCGATCTTCACCGGCCGGCAGGCCGTTGCCAACAAATTGGTCGACGCGGTCGGCGGCGAGACCGAAGCGATCGCCTGGCTCGCAACCAAGGGCATCGACGCCAAGCTCAAGGTGGTGGAGTGGAAGGACGCGGAAAGCGGCGGCTTCCTGTTCTCGAAGGCGATGGCACGAACCATCGGCAGTGCGCTCGGCCTGCCCGACTATGGCGGCGACATCATTCACGAACTTGGTGCCGATCGCTTGTTTCTTGACGGTCTGGTTTCCGTCTGGCACCCTTGAGACGAGTGAAAAAGCAAATAAAATCATCCTCATAATTTGACCGCAGTGTTTTCACGGGGAGCCTTCTCATGATCAAATCCGAACTTGTGCAGATCATCGCCACACGCAACCCGCACCTTTTCCTGCGTGACGTCGAAAACATTGTCGGCGCGATTTTCGACGAGATCACCGACGCGCTTGCCGAAGGCAACCGGGTCGAACTGCGCGGTTTCGGCGCTTTCTCGGTGAAAAACCGCCCCGCCCGCACCGGCCGCAATCCGCGTACCGGCGAATCCGTCGAGGTCGAGGAGAAATGGGTGCCGTTCTTCAAGACCGGCAAGGAATTGCGTGAAAGGCTGAACAGCGGCAAATAAGCGCCGCGCGGGCTCATGCGCCATGCCGGCCTTTTCAGGAGGCCCGGCCTTTGGTAGAGCCCGCCTTCGACAGGAAATTCTATGTTCAATCGTTTCATGCTCATCGTGGTCTTCGTGCCGCTGGCCGTCATTCTGATTGCGCTGGCGGTCGCCAACCGCGATCCGGTTGCCTTCACCCTGGACCCATTCAACCCCGGCAATCCGGCGCTGACGATGACGCTGCCGCTTTTCATCTTCCTGTTCCTGGCCCTCGCCATCGGCATGATCGTCGGCAGCCTGGCGACCTGGATCAAGCAGGGCCGCTATCGCAAGCTGGCGCGCCAGCGCGGCGTCGAGGCCGAGAACTTGCGCCAGGCGGTCAGCCGGGCACCGGCCGCGCAACAAGGCCCCTCCTTGCCGAAGCCGACGGGCTGAGCCGGAACCGCCGCGCGTCCTTTTTGGGCGCGCAAAGGACGCTGTACCATTTTTGATTGCGCATGATCTTTGCAGAAAATCGCTTCTGATTTCGCGGTCATGCGTCAGGCGTATTTCTCTCGACGGAGTTTCTTATGCTGAGCATTTCGGCGGCCGAGGTCGATCAGGCGCTGACCTTTCCCGGCCTGGTCGAAACGCTGCGCGCGGCTTTTCGCGATGGCGCGGTACAGCCGGTCAGGCACCACCATACGGTCGAACGGCCCGACGGCGCGGCCTCGACCCTGCTCCTGATGCCGGCCTGGACCGACTTCAATGCCGCCGGCTCGTCGGCAGGCGGCCATATCGGCGTCAAGATCGTCACCGTGTCGCCCGACAACAACGCCGTGGGCAAACCCGCTGTGATGGGGCTTTACCTCCTGCTCGACGGTGCGACCGGCGAGCCTGAAGCCATGATCGACGGCCAGCGGCTGACGCAGTGGCGCACGGCCTGCGCCTCGGCGCTGGCAGCCTCCTATCTGGCCCGCGAGGACGCTTCGCGGCTGCTGGTGGTCGGCGCCGGCGCGCTGTCGCCGTTCCTCGCCAGGGCGCATTGCGCGGTGCGGCCGATCACCGTCATCCGCATCTGGAACCGCACGCCCGCCAATGCAGAAAAGGTTGCGGCGGAATTGCGCGCCGAGGGCTTTGCGGCCACCGCCGCGAGCGATCTCGACGCCGAACTCGGCCAGGCCGACATCGTTTCGTCGGCGACGATCACGACCACGCCGCTGATCAAGGGCGCGCTGTTGAAGCCGGGGACCCATGTCGATCTGGTCGGCGGCTTCACGCCGGCCATGCGCGAAAGCGACGACGATGCGATTGCGCGCGCCCGCGTCTACGTCGACACCCGGGCCGGCGCCACCAAGGAGGCGGGCGACATCGTCCAGCCACTGGCCTCGGGCGTGCTGGAGGCGCAAGCCATCGTCGCCGACCTGCATGAATTGGCACGCGACCAGAAGAAGGGCCGGCAGAGCCCCGGTGAGATCACGCTGTTCAAATCGGTCGGCGCAGCCCTCGAAGACCTCGCCGCCGGCATTGCGGTGTACAAGGCGATGGGGAAGTTAGGGGAGTAGGGGGAGTCGTACCATTGGATCGGCTTCGTGCAAGCCATCTTTCCCTATTCACTTACTGCTTTATGCCCTACTCCCCTACTCCCCTACTCCGCTACTCCCCTACTCCCTTACTCCCTTCCGACGGGGAACGTCTCCGGCGTCACCCCGTTGTTCGGGCGTTATGGAGATACGCGGGTTCCTGTTGTTCTGGTCCATCTTGGCCGCCGTTGTCGCGGCGCTCAGCCTTGGACCATCCTTCGCCCATGTCCTGGAATCGGCTCCTCGGCTGACGAAGTGGTCGCCTTCTCTCTGGCGCGAGGCCACTGTCTTCAACGCCCAGTTCCAGCTGTTTGCCGTCATTGGCGCGCCACTGGACCTGGCCGCGATCGGCTGTCCGGGACTGCTCGCTTGGATGCTGCGCAATGACCGACCGGCGTTCTGGTACGCGTTGGCCGCTGCCGTACTCAATGCGGTGTCTCTTGCGATGTGGTTTGCTCTCGTCAAGCCGGCGAACGATATTCTGGCCACCTGGGTGCCTGGGCCGATTCCGGAGAATTTCGAAGCGATCCGGCTGCGTTGGGAAACCGGCCATATGATCGTCGCCGGCTTCAAGGCCGTCGGCTTCGTATCGCTGGTTGCCGCCCTGCTCTTCATCAAGCGCGGCTGACCGTTTCGCGAATGTCCAGCGACTGCGTTTATTGCGCCGGTGAATGTGCTGTGGCAGAAGCGGGCCACGTCGCCCAGGAGATGCTCTTCTTGAAACCTTTTCGCGACAAACGCCGCGACAGCCGCTCGCATCAGCTCGCAAAGGGCGGGGCGGAACCGCGCGGAAGCGGCACAGCATCGCACCGCACCGAGCCGATAGCCGCGCCGCGCGTCCTTTCCCGCCGCGACGGCGCCCTGCCCGCCGAACACCTGCCGCTGATCCTCGAAGTCGCGCCCAACGCCGACTACGCGTTGCTCGACAGCGGTGCCGGACAGAAGCTCGAGCAGTACGGCCCCTATCGCATCGTTCGGCCTGAAGGCCAGGCGATCTGGCAAAAAGCGTTGCCGACCAAGGACTGGGACCGCGCCGACGCCATTTTCACCGGCGACACCGACGAGGAAGGCATCGGCCGCTGGCGTTTCCCCAGGACGCCGCTCGGCGAAACCTGGCCAATGAAGCATGACGGCATCGATTATCTCGGCCGCTTCACCTCGTTTCGCCATGTCGGCGTGTTCCCCGAGCAGGCCTCGCACTGGGATCACATGGCCGGGCTGATCGCGGCGGCAAAGCGGCCGGTCAAAGTGCTGAATCTGTTCGGCTATACCGGCCTTGCCTCGCTGGTGGCGGCGCGCGCCGGCGCCGAGGTCACCCATGTCGATGCTTCCAAGAAGGCGATCGGCTGGGCCAGGGAGAACCAGGAGATGGCGGGCCTGTCGCAAAAGCCGATCCGTTGGATCGTCGACGACGCCCTAAAATTCGCCGAGCGCGAGGAGCGCCGTGGCAGCCGTTACGACATCGTCCTGTTCGATCCGCCCGCCTATGGCCGTGGCCCTAGGGGCGAGGTCTGGCAATTGTTCGAGGATCTGCCTGCTCTGACCGACCTCTGCCGCTCGGTCCTGACGCCGAAGCCGCTCGCTGTCGTGCTGACCGCCTATTCGATCCGCGCTTCCTTCTTCGCCATCCATGCCTTGATGCGCGACACTTTTGCCGGCATGGGCGGCACGGTCGAATCCGGCGAACTGATTATCCGCGAGAAATCCGCCGGCCGGGCGCTGTCCACCTCGCTGTTTTCGCGCTGGGTGGCCTGAATGAGCGAGCGGCACGCCGGCGCGCCAGGGCAGGTGAAGGAAGTCACCAGCCTTGCCAATCCGTTGATCAAGGACATCAAGGCGCTCTCGCTGAAGAAATACCGCGACCAGCAGAACGCATTCATGGCCGAGGGGCTGAAGCTGGTCATCGACGCGCTCGACCTCGGGTGGTCGATCCGGACGCTGGTCTTCGCCAAAGCCGGACGCGGCAACGCGGCGGTCGAAAAGGTCGCGGCACGCACGGTTGCCGCCGGCGGCACCGTGCTCGAAGTTTCGGAAAAAGTGCTCGTCGCCATCACCCGCCGCGACAACCCGCAAATGGTGGTCGGCGTCTTTTCGCAAAAGTTCCTGCCGCTGAAGGACATCCGCGCTCAAGACGGCGATGTCTGGGTGGCGCTGGACCGCGTGCGCGATCCCGGCAATCTCGGTACCGTCATCCGCACCGTCGATGCCGTTGGCGCCAAGGGCATCATCCTGGTCGGCGAGACCACCGATCCTTTTTCCGTCGAGACCGTGCGCGCCACGATGGGTTCGATCTTCGCCGTGCCGGTCGCCAAGGCGACGCCGGAAGCCTTCCTTGCGTGGCGAAAAAGCTTTCCTGGCCTAGTTGCCGGCACACATCTGAAGGGTGCGGTCGATTACCGTTCGGTCGACTTTTCCAAAGGCCCGGTGCTGCTGATGATGGGCAACGAACAGCAGGGCCTGCCCGAAAGCCTGGCCGAAAGCTGCGACAGATTGCTGCGGATTCCACAGTCCGGTCGGGCCGATTCGCTCAATCTCGCGGTGGCCACCGGCATCATGCTGTTCGAGATCCGGCGCGGCGCGCTGAAACTTGCCCCGGAGGGCGCCTGACCGTGACATCCCGAATGGTGAAATCCCCAACGGCAAAATCCTGGTTGCCCTACGTCGTGCTGGTCGCCGCCGCGGTGACGCTCGACCAGTGGGTGAAATATCTGGTCGAGACCGGCCTCCCTTTTCAGGAAAAGGTCGATCTTGTCCCGTTCCTGGCATTGTATCGCACCTACAACACCGGCATCGCCTTCTCGATGTTTTCGTCCTTCGGTGACACCGGCCTGGTGGTCATCGCCGCTTTCGTCGTCGCTTTCGTGCTCTATCTCGCGGCCCGAACTCCGCCCGGCCACGTGCTTACCCGCATCGGCTTTGCGCTGATCGTCGGCGGCGCGCTCGGCAATCTGTTCGACCGCGTTACCTATGGTCACGTGATCGACTACATCCTGTTTCACACCCCAATATGGTCCTTCGCCATCTTCAACCTCGCCGACGCCTTCATCGCGGTCGGCGCGGTGGTGGTCGTCCTCGACGAACTCATTGGTTGGCGGCGTGAGGCCAAGCCCTCAAGCGATTGACCTGGCCTTCTGCCGCCATACAGTGTCCCATTCAAGAAGCCCGAGGAGAAGACATGCCCGAAACCTTCAAAGCCATCCTCGTTTCGCGCGACGCCGAGAAGAAGCAGTCGGTCGCGATCACCGACCTTACCGAAGCCGACCTAATGGAAGGCGACGTCACCGTCGCCGTCGAGGCGACGACGGTGAACTACAAGGACGGCCTCGCCATATCCGGCAAGGCGCCGGTGATCCGCCGCTGGCCGCTGGTGCCGGGCATTGATTTCGCCGGCACCGTGATCTCGTCCTCCCATGCCGACTGGCGCACGGGGGACAAGGTCATATTGAACGGCTGGGGCGTCGGCGAGACGCATTTTGGCGCCTATGCCGAGCGCGCCCGTGTCAGGGGCGACTGGCTGGTGCCGCTGCCCCAGGGCATGAGCCCGCATGATGCGATGGCGGTCGGCACGGCAGGTTACACAGCCATGCTTTGCGTTATCGCGCTGGAACGGCACGGCATCGTGCCGGAACGCGGCCCCGTCGTGGTGACGGGCGCGGCCGGCGGCGTCGGCTCGGTCGCGGTTTCGATTCTGTCCAGCCTCGGCTATCACGTCACCGCCTCGACCGGCCGCAGCGCTGAAAGTCCATACCTGACCGACCTGGGTGCTTCGGAAGTGATTTCGCGCGACGAGCTTGCCCAGCCGGCAAAGCCGCTCGCCAAGGAACGCTGGGCCGGCGGCGTCGACGCGGTCGGCAGTCACACCCTGGCCAACGTCCTTTCGATGACCTCCTATGGCGGCGCCGTCGCCGCCTGCGGCCTGGCCGGCGGCATGGATCTGCCGACGAGCGTCGCCCCGTTCATCCTGCGCGGCGTTTGTCTGCTCGGCATCGATTCGGTGATGGCGCCAAAAACGGTCCGCATGGAGGCGTGGCGCCGCATCGGCACGGACCTCGACCTCCAGAAGCTCGCCAAACTGTCCACGACCATTGGCTTCGATGGCATCATCGACGCCGCGCACGATATCGTCGAGGGCAAGGTCCGCGGTCGCGTGGTGGTGGACATGTGAGCTCTTCCTTCTCCGGTTTTTAATGCATGTCGAGCAAAAGTATGACCCAGGGTGTGCAGCGGTGAAGCGCCTCGCATGAGGCCGGCCAAACGCGACGCGCTTCAGGAGCGGAGAGGCAAAAACCGCGCGACCGCTAAAATTCGAACGATCCGCGGCAATTTTCCATAATCTCTGTCTGGCAAGGGTTTCCGCATGGTCACGGAATCCGGCATCAGAGAAACAGAGAGCGCCGAAAACGTCGACGGGATCGGCCCGGAGGCGCCAAGCCGGCAGCATATCGCGGCGCCGCCACTGGCGCCTGAATTGCCCGCCGCCAATCGCGAAGGCCTGCCGTTCCTGATGCTCGTCGCCATCGTCGTGCTGGCGGGCCTGTCGCATCTGACCGGCGCGCCGATCTTCATCACCGTCGGGCTTTTGGCGACTGGCATGGCAGGCCTTGCCGTGCATCTGCGTGCCAGGCGCACGGCGCGTCGCACGGTTGCGCTGCTTGGCGAGACTGCAGCGCGCAGCCGCGCCGAGGTTGAGAGCCTGGCCGACCGCGTGTGGGAGATGCAGGAGAGCGAGGAACGCTTTCGCGGGCTGATCGACGCGCTTGGCGATCTCGTCGTCCATCGCGACCGTGACGGCCACATCGTCTATGCCAACAAGGTTTTCGCCGAGCTTGTTGGAGCCGACCAGCGCGACCTTGCCGGCAAGGCCCTGGCCGACCTCGGCATCGACGTCGGCATCGTTCCCGATGCCGCTTTTTCCGATCATGAATGCCTGAGCTCCACCGACGTCGCCATTAGAACACCGAGCGGCCCGCGCTGGTTCTCATGGATCGAACTGTCCGTGCGCGACAAGGAGAGCGGTGCCGTCTCGCATCGCGCCATCGCCCGCGACATTACCGCCCGCAAGCACGCCGAAACGTCGCTGATCACCGCCCGCGAGCGAGCCGAATATGCAAGTCAGGCCAAATCGCGCTTTCTCGCCACCGTCAGCCACGAGATCCGCACGCCGATGAACGGCATCATGGGCATGGCCAAGCTGCTGGCGGACACCGGGCTCTCGCCGCAACAACGGACCTATGTCGGCGCCATCTCGACCTCGGCCAGCGCGCTGCTGGCGCTGATCGAGGACCTGCTCGACTATTCCAAGATCGAGGCCGGCCGCTTCGATCCCGAACCGCAGCCAATGTCGGTGCGCGAGATCGCCGACAACATCGTGGAACTCCTGGCGGCGCGTGCCTTCGCCAAGAACATCGGCCTTGGCTGCCATGTCGAACCCGACGTGCCGCAGATGATATCAGCCGATCCTGGAAGAGTCAGGCAGGTGCTGCTCAACCTCATCGGCAACGCCATCAAGTTCACCGACAGCGGCGGCGTGTTGGTGAGCATCGCTCGTGCCCGCACCGAAACCACCGACCGCATAGGCTTCACCGTCACCGACACCGGTCCCGGCCTGCACGAGGACGACCTGGAGCGCATCTTCGAGGAATTCGAACAGGCTGACGGCACGTCGACTCGCGCGCATGGCGGCGCCGGGCTCGGTCTTGCCATCTCCAGGCGCTTGGTGATCGCCATGGGCGGCACGATCTCGGTGTCGAGCCAGCTCGGCCAGGGTTCGGAATTCGTCTTCGAAATCCCTGCAATATCGGCCACCGAGCCGCCGCAGAGCCGTCGGGATGTGCTGTCAGGGCGGCGCGCCGTGATCCTGTCGAAGAACGCCATCGAGACCGACGCCATCGCCCGCACCATCCGCGCCAATGGCGGCAAGGTCGATCTGGCCACCACCGCCGCCCAGGCAGCGTCCTTCGCCGAAGGCTGCGACGCGCTTTTGGTCGATGCGGCCATGGAGGAAGGCGACGGCAGGTTGCTCAAGCGCCTTCGCCAGAGCGGCTTTGCCGATTGCGAGGCGATCACACTGATCGCGCCAACCGACCGCGGCATGCTGGGCGAGTTCCGCGCCAGCGGCTACGCCACCTTTCTGGCAAGGCCGGTGCGTGGCGAAACGTTGCTTCGCGTGCTTTTGACCAGCAGCGTGCCTGCCCTCACCCAGCCGCAGCCGGAAAAGCGCGGCGCACCAACCGCCCGCGCCATTGGCGGCCGGCGGCGGGGCCTGTCCGTGCTGATCGCCGAGGATAACGACATCAACGCCATGCTTGCCCGTGCCACGCTGCTAAAGGCCGGGCATCGCGTGAAACTGGTCGGCAACGGCAAGGCCGCCGTCGAGGCCATCACCGGCACCGACCACAAGTACCGCTTCGACGTGGTGCTGATGGACCTGCACATGCCTGTCATGGACGGGCTGGACGCGATCGCCGCCATCCGCCGGCACGAGGAGGAAACCGCCGTGTCGCCGGTTCCGATCATGGTGCTGTCGGCGGACAGTCAGGAAACGACCCGCCACGCAGTGCTCGCCCATGGCGCCAGCGGCTTCGTCACCAAGCCGCTCGACCCCGACGCGCTTGTCCATGCGGTCGAGGGTCACGTGGCCGCTTGATCCGCCGGCTGTCCTTGCCTGGCTTACCTGCAGAACATAGCCGGTTGAAGGGTTGACCAGCCGACGAAGTATTGCCGGCAGGGCCGTATCACGGTACTGTCACAATCCTGTTGCACCTACGCCGTATCCCCGTGCCAAGAGGGATGGCTCGAAGGAGAATCACTCGTGCATACAGTTATGCCGGAATGTGACGCTCGGCCGAACGCCAGGGGTGCTTTGCTCACCGGGCGCAACGTCGATGCTGTCATAAAAGGCGAAGCGCTTGGCCGTATCGGCAACCTCGAAGTGCGGCTCGCACGCAACGAGGCCGAGATCGCCGCCGCGCAGGAAGTGCGCTACCGGGTGTTCTATGACGAGCTCGGCGCCAGGAAAACCCTGTTTCAGGTGCAGGACCGCCGCGACGCCGACCATTTTGATCCGCTCTGTGATCATCTGCTCGTCTTCGACACCTCGCTGTCCGGTCCCGAGCATCGCCGCATTGTCGGCACCTACCGCCTGTTGCGGCAGGAGATCGCGGCAGCGGCCGGCGGCTTCTATTCCGAGGGCGAGTTTGAGCTGACCAATCTTATGGCCCGCCATCCCGGCCAGCGTTTCCTCGAGCTCGGCCGCTCCTGCGTCTTGCCGGAATACCGCTCGAAGCGCACCATCGAGGCGCTCTGGCAAGGTATCTGGGCCTATATCAACCATTATGGGATCGGCGTGATGACCGGTTGCGCCTCGTTCCCCGGCACCGTGCCGGCGGCACACGCCGAAGCGCTGACCTATCTCGCCCATCACTGCCGGACGAATTCGGCCTGGGACGTGCGCGCCGTCGCCGGCCGCTACTGTTCCATGGATTTGATGCCGATCGAGGCGGTCAACGCCAAGGCCGCGATCGCGGCGATGCCGCCGCTGGTCAAGGGCTATCTGCGCGTCGGCGCGCGCATCGGCGACGGCTGCGTCATCGACCGCGAATTCTCGACGGTCGACGTGTTCGTGGTGATGCCGGTCAAGGAGATCGGCGCCCGCTACGTCAGCTATTATGGCGGGGAAGCCCAGCGCTTCGCCGCCTGAGATTCCAATGAATAGCGAATAGGGAGTAGCGAGTAGCGGGAGTTCCGCCAATTCGCTGCGGATCGTTCTCCCTATTCGCTACTCGCCCTCATTTCACGGAATATCTTCCGGCCGCCGGCCGGGCCGGCTCTTGTAGGACGGAAAGGCCCAGCCGAACTTAAGCGCGCCGCCACGCACGCAGAAAGCGGCTATGAAGCCCACCAGGCCCGAGGCGAGCGGCGGCAGTCCGGCGAGATCGCCTGTTGTAAACAGGATGGCGCCCGCAAGGGCGGCGGTGACATAGATTTCTGGTCTCAAGAGCACCGAAGCCTCACCGGCCAGCAGGTCGCGCAAGATCCCGCCGAACGTGGCGGTGAGCACGCCGGTAACAACGGACACGACCGGCGAGCCGGTGATGGCCAGGCCCTTGGCGGCACCCATCACCGAAAACGCGGCGAGGCCGACGGCGTCGAGCCAGAGCAGTAATTTCCAGCGGGATTCGAGACGGTGCGCCCCGAAAAAGACAAGCATCGCCACCACCGCGCAGATCAGCACATAGCCAGAGTTGGTAACCCAGAAGACCGGCAGATTGAGGATGACGTCACGAAACGTGCCACCGCCGATGCCGGTGACGCTGGCCAGGAACAAAAAGCCGATGATGTCGAGTTGCTTGCGCGAAGCGGCCAGCGCACCGGTCGCCGCGAAGACGGCGACACCGGCATAGTCGAGAAGCTCGATCGGGTTCAAGGGCATAGCGGAGTAGGAGAGCGGGTGAATAGGGATGTATGAATAGCACGAAGCCGTACGATTGGTACGGCTCCTTTACCCTACTGCCCCTACTGCTCCTACTGCCCTATTCCCTTAACTTACGCATCCTTCTCAGCTTGCTCATTCACCGGCCCTGGCTCGACCGGCGCTTCGCTTGCCACATGCTTGGGACCGCCCTTGGCAACGCCGACCATGGCCGGCCGCAACACCCGCTCACCGATCGAATAGCCTGGCTGCACGACCTGGACCACCGTGTTGGCCGGCACCTCCGGATTGGGCACCTCGAACATCGCCTGATGGAAATTCGGGTCGAATTTCTCGCCTTCCGGCTCGAGCTTCTTCACTCCGTGCCGCTCGAGCGCCGATAGCATGGCGCGCTCGGTGAGCTCGACGCCCTCGATCAGTGACTTCAAACCGGCATCACCCGACGCCTTGGACTCAGCCGGGATCGCATCCAGTGCGCGGCGCAGATTGTCCGATACCGACAGCATGTCACGGGCGAAATTGGCAACCGCATAGGCGCGTGCATCGTGCACGTCACGGGCGGTACGGCGGCGCAGATTCTCCATCTCGGCTGCGACGCGGAGCGCGCGGTCCTTCAACTCGTCGTTTTCCTTCAGCAGCCGCACAAGCGCTTCATAGTCGCCGTCGGCGCTGCCTTGCGTGTGTTCGGTGGCAGCCCCGGCCGTCTCGGCCTCATCGGGCGCGCGTTCGTCTTTTGCCTGGTCGCTCATCGCCGTTTCCCGTCATTTCAAATGATGTGGATTTTGTGCCCGATATCGAGGTTTGGCGGCCAAAAATCAAGGGGCAAGCGATACTGGACGGGCCGCTCGCGCTTTTGACGACGCATCATGGAGACCTTTCGATATTAATTCAAATTTTACTGTAACCACCGGCTTTGCTTGCCAAGATGCTGCGATGGGGGAACCATTCGTCTGCTGGAAGAGTTTCGAAACCGACACAGGATTTTGAGATGGCGACCCGCAACGACGGCGACCGTAAGAATGGCGTCCCCAACGATGACGAAAGACGTGAAAGGCTGGCGGCCGGCATCAGGCGCCAGTTCGGCACCGAGGCAACGATGCACTTTCTGCGCGCGTTGCCGGCGTTCCGGACGGAGAACGACATTCCCGATCGTTTCAGGGAATTGCTTGACCGCCTGGACGGCATCGAAAGCAGCGTAGCCGCCGGTGGCAACCGGCGATAGACAACACACACGCCTGTCGCTGCGCGCCATTGGCATGCCTTTTGCCGCAGCTTGCGCGTCGCGCGACAATTACCCGCAGTAACTTTGCGTGATGCCTGGCTTGCGGCGACGAAATGGTCCGTCTATGCTTCCTGATGAACATGATTTCCCCCGAAGCTGTAGCGAACAGTAAGCGTGCCTGGTTGAAGATCCTGGCGCGCTACAAGAAACCTGACAGGCGGCGCAGCGCCGTCGAACTTGCCATCACCCTCATCCCCTTTGCCACGCTGTGGGCACTGTCCTCGGCTGCCTATGCCTATGGCCATTGGTGGGGTCTGATCCTCATCCTTCCGGCCGCCGGCTTTCTGGTGCGGATCTTCATGATCCAGCACGATTGCGGCCACGGTTCCTTCTTCGCCAACCGCACCGCCGACGACTGGATCGGCCGCGGCCTGGGCATCCTGACTTTGACGCCTTACGATTGCTGGCGACGTGCCCACGCAACCCATCATGCCAGCGCCGGCAATCTCGATGAGCGCGGCACGGGCGACATCAAGACGCTGACTGTCGCGGAATATCGGCAAATGTCCTGGCGGGGCCGCCTTGCCTATCGTCTCTATCGCCATCCGCTCGTCATGTTCGGCCTCGGCCCCATTTGGCTTTTCATCTTTGAGCAGCGACTGCCGGTCGGCATGATGCGAGGCGGCCTCACGCCCTGGGTGTCGTCAATGGCCACCAACGTGGCCATCGCGGTTGCGGCCGCCGCCCTCATCTGGTTCGTCGGCCTCGAAGCGTTCCTGGTTGTTCACTTGCCCATCGTCGTTCTCGCCGGTTCTGCCGGCATCTGGCTGTTCTATGTCCAGCACCAGTTCGAAGAGACAGAGTGGGCAAAGGACTCCGAATGGGAGTTCCAGCATGCGGCCCTGCACGGCTCGTCCTATTACGACCTGCCGCCGGTACTGAACTGGTTCACCGGCAATATCGGCGTCCATCACGTGCACCACCTCTCCGCCAAGGTGCCGTGCTATCGTCTGCAGGAGGTCCTGAGGGACTATCCCGAACTGCGCGAAATTGGCCGCGTCACGCTTCTCGACAGCCTGCGCTGCGTCAAGCTGGCGCTGTGGGATGAGAGCCGCAGCAAGCTGGTATCGTTTCGCGAAGCGCGGATGACCGCATAAAGCACATCCCAAAAACGAACGCGCGGCGCTGTAAAGCCGCCGCACCACAGGTGCGGCGGCTTTTATAACGTGTGGCTCAAGCCGCCTGGCGTTCGTCGCGCATCAGGATCTCGCCGTGGCGAATCTCGGTGCCGAGCACTTTCAGGCATTCGCGCATGAAGGCGGCCAGCCCCGGCCAGCCCTTGGCCCACACCAGATTGCCGTCGACATGGGCGCCGGTCGGCGCGACATCGATGTAGGTGCCGCCAGCGAGCGTGACTTCCGGCTCGCAATACTGCAGCGCCGCGACTTCCCTGCCACGCAGCACGCCGTCGACCGCCATCAGGATCTGCGCGCCGTGGCAAATGGTGAAGATCGGCTTGCCGGTCTCGTGGAAATGCCGCACCAGCGCCTGCACGCGCTTGTCGATGCGGATATATTCCGGCCCGCGCCCGCCTGCCGCATAGACCGCATCGTATTCGGCCGGATTGACCTCGGAAAACGTCTTGTTGAGGATGTAGTCATGGCCGAGCTTTTCCGTATAGGTCTGGTGACCCTCGAAGTCGTGCAGCGACGTCTTCAGGATATCGCCCGCCTTCTTGTCAGGACACACGACATGCACGGTGTGGCCGACCGCATGCATGGCCTGTTCAAAGACGAAAATCTCGTATTCCTCGCTGAACTCGCCAACGAGCATCAATATCTTCTTACCAGCCATTCCCGGTTCCTCCCTTGGTGGCGAATTTATTTCGGATCGCGAAATAATAGGCCGTATCTTAAGGGGCAGATGCCGAAAATAAAAGATTGAATCGGCAAAGTGGTCCGACCAGATGCGACTTGCTCGGTGGGGAGATCAACCGGTGCGCACCCGCCGCCAGGAATATTTGGGGCCTTTGGCCTCCGGCTTCACGGTCGGCTGGTAGGACAGCGGCAGACCGCCGGTGCGGCCTTCCTCGAGCCGTTTCAGCAACACTGGATTTGATACTTCGAACTCGTCGAAGCCGAGGCGCAGCATATGCGGAAGCTGGTCGACCAGAACCTGTCCGGTGGCGCGGACCGCGCCCTCGAAACGGTAGCGGCTGCGCAGCAGTTCGCCCTTGGAGAAGGAGCGGCCGTCACTGAAAGCCGGGAAGGCCAGCGCCACCAGCGATATCTGGTCGAGCAGGTCCGCGATCTTTTCGAGCTGATCGCCGGGCTGAAGCAGTACGCCGAGGCGCTCCCTCGCCGACCGGCGCACCGCCGGATCGAGGTCGAGAAACGCCTGCAGCGGCAGGATGAAGCGGCCATTGCCGGACAGCGCGTCGGCGCTCTCGGCATGGCTCCACTCGTCCTCGCTAAAACCTGTCGGGGTCCAGAGGCGGGTGGCGTTTTCCGCTGTCGATTCACTCATCGAGAAATTCCCAAGTCCACAAAATTCCAAAGTTCAAACGCTGAGGGTGTGTTGAGATTCAGGTAAGGCCGAGCCGAGAATGGTGGCTTCCGAGAACCGGAGCGGAGCGTACTTTGGGTACGTGCCGCCATTCGCAAGGCCAGCCTCACCTGAATATCGACATACCCTAAAGCGATGCGTCGGTGAGCGACTTTTCCAGCCCCGACAAATGGATGCCGCACTCGGTCTTGGCGTGCCCCACCCAGCGGCCGCTGCGTGCATCCTCGCCCGGCTGCACCGGCTGCGTGCACGGGAAGCAGCCTATCGAGAGATAGCCATAGGCGACAAGCGGATTCTCACGCAGCGCATGCGCGCGCATATAGTTGGCCTGGTCTGATGTCGTCCAATGCGCCAGCGGGTTGATGCGAATGCGCGAGCCGACCGCTTCGAACACCGGCAGGGATGCTCGCGTCGTCGCCTGAAAACGCTTGCGGCCGGTGAACCAGGCGCGGAACGGCTCGACGCCGCGCGCCAGCGGCTCGACCTTGCGAACACCGCAGCAGGCGTCGGTGTCGGTTTCGTTCAGATTACCGGCCGGATCGATCCGTTCGAGCGCCGCTTCTTCGGGCGTGATCACCCTGATATCGGTCAGCCCGAAATCGGCAACCAGCGCGTCGCGATAGCCGAGCGTCTCCTCGAAGTGCTTGCCGGTGTCGAGGAAGATGACCGGCAGCGTCCGGTCGATCTTGGCGATCATGTGCAGAAGCACTGCAGAATCCGCCCCGAACGACGAAACTGCGGCGATTTCACCGTGAAAGAATTCCCGGGCCGACCGCTCGATGATCTCCAGCGGCTTCAGATGACCATAGAGCGCATCGAGCCCCGCCGCTTCGGCGGCGATGCCGGCCTCGGCGTCGACAATACGATCAAGCGGCCTTGGCTTCGCCAGCATAGAGCGCCTCCTTGAACGGCGCGGGACCGACACGGCGGTAGGCGTCGATGAATTTTTCGTTTCTGTCGAGCCGGAGGCCGAGATAGGTCTCGACGATCTGCTCGATGGCGTCGGTGATCTCTGCCGAGCTGAAGCCGCGGCCGATGATCTCGCCGACCGAGGTGTTCTCGTCGGCCGAGCCGCCGAGCGTCACCTGGTAGAGTTCGGCGCCCTTCTTCTCGACGCCGAGGATGCCGATATGGCCGACATGGTGATGGCCGCAGGCATTGATGCAGCCGGAAATCTTCAGCTTCAGTTCGCCGATCTCGCGCTGCCGCTCTAGCGAAGCGAAACGACGCGAGATTTCCTGCGCCACCGGAATCGAGCGCGCCGTGGCCAGCGCGCAATAGTCGAGGCCCGGGCACGAGATGATGTCTGATATCAGGTTGGAATTGGCCGTCGCCAGTCCGATGTCGACCAGCGCGTCATAGACCGCCTTGAGGTCGGCCCGCGCGACATGCGGCAGGATCAGGTTCTGCTCATGGCTGACGCGCAGCTCGTCGAAAGCATATTTTTCGGCAAGGTCGGCGACCGCTTCCATCTGGCTGCCGGAGGCGTCGCCCGGCGCTTCGCCAATGGCCTTGAGCGAGATGGTCACGGCGGCATAATCGGGGTGACGGTGGGTCACCACGTTCTGGTCGAGCCACTCCGAAAAGCTCTTCGACTCGAGGCGGGCGAGCTTGACGGCCTCGTCGCCTTCCGGCCGTTCGACCAGCGCCGGTGGTGCGAAATAGGCATCGATGGTGCGGATGTCGGCTTCCGGCAGTTTTAGATCCGCATCCTTCAGCTGCTGCCATTCGGCCTCGACCTGGCGGGTGATCTCCTCGACGCCGGTCTCGTGGACGAGTATCTTGATGCGCGCCTTGTATTTGTTGTCGCGGCGGCCGTAGAGGTTGTAAACGCGCAGGATCGCCGTGCAATAGGACAGAAGGTCGGCCTCGGGCAGGAAGTCGCGGATCTTCTTGGCGATCATCGGCGTACGGCCCTGGCCGCCGCCGACATAGACGGCGAAACCGAGTTCGCCGGCAGCGTTCTTCTTCAAATGCAGGCCGATGTCATGCGTCTGGATGGCGGCGCGGTCGCGCTCCGCGCCGGTCACCGCGATCTTGAATTTTCTCGGCAGGAACGAGAATTCCGGATGCACCGACGACCATTGGCGCAGGATTTCCGCATAGGGACGCGGATCGGCCACCTCGTCGGCGGCGGCACCGGCAAAGTGGTCGGCGGTGACGTTGCGGATGCAGTTGCCGCTGGTCTGGATGGCGTGCATCTCGACACCAGCCAGATCGGCCAGGATCGCCGGAATGTCCGACAGCGCCGGCCAGTTGAACTGGATGTTCTGGCGCGTCGTGAAATGGCCGTAGCCCTTGTCGTATTTGCGGGCGATGTGGCCAAGCATGCGCAACTGCTTGCTGTTCAGCGTGCCGTAAGGCACCGCGATGCGCAGCATGTAGGCGTGCAACTGCAGGTAGACGCCATTCATCAGCCGCAGCGGCCGGAACTGATCCTCGGTGATCTCGCCGGCAAGCCGCCGCGCGACCTGATCGCTGAACTCGGCGACGCGGGCCTGGACGAAATCGTGATCGAACTCATCGTAACGGTACATGTCTGGTCTTTCCGGGCGCGTCCGCCCGTTGTCTTCAATGTGGTCGTTTACGCCGCCCGGGCGGCTACCGGGCGGGCCTGCTTGCCCAGGTCGTTGCGGTTGGTCGGGCCGGCGGCGCGGATCTTTTCGCGCAGCCGGACCGGCTCGACGACACCATTGGCGACGGTCACGTCGATCAGATTGACGTCGACCACTTCATTATTGGCAGAGGCCGTGGCGCCGATCGCCTCCAGCCGGTCTTCAGCCGCCTTGTCATAGGCGACATCGGCATTGTCGATGGTCTCGGCCCAGCCGCCATTGGCGTACCAGACGGCTTCGCCGTCGGCGAGGCGGTTTGCAGTCAGGACTTTCATCGTTCAGCTCCTTCGGCGGCTGTTTGGGCCGCGCCTTCATGCCTGTGTGCCGCCAGCGGCTCGGAACGTTCAAAATTGGCGCCGGCGACCGCATCGCCGATGATGGTCATGACCGGACCGGTAAGGTCGGCGCGAATCTCCAGCGACGGCAGGTCGGCGAGCGTGCCGTGGAAACGGCGCCGGTTGGCAAGGCTGGCATTCTCGACCACGGCGACCGCAGTATCCGGCGACAGGCCGGCCTCGATCAGCCGGCCGGCAACCTCGGCGGCGACCGAGCGGCCCATATAGACGGCGACCGTGGCGCCGGAAATGGCGAGCTTTGCCCAGTCGGGCAGCGAATTTCCCTTGAGGTCGTGGCCGGTGGTGAACACCATCGACGACGACACGCCGCGCAGCGTCAGCGGCAGCTCGAAATCGGCGGCGGCGGCGAAGGCCGCGGTGACGCCCGGAACGACCTCATAGGCGATGCCGGCATCGCGCAGCGCTGCCATTTCCTCGCCCGCCCGGCCGAACACCAGCGGATCGCCGGATTTCAGCCGCACGACGCGCTTGCCGTCGCGGCCGAGCTCGATCAAGAGCGCATTGATCTCGGCCTGGCTCTTGGTGTGGCAGCCCTTGCGTTTGCCTACCGGCAGACGCTCGGCGTCGCGACGGCCCATGGCGACGATCGCCTCCGGCACCAGCGCATCATGGACGATGACATCGGCTTCCATCAGCAGCCGGTGGGCGCGCAGCGTCAGCAGGTCTTCGGCGCCGGGACCCGCGCCAACCAGGGCAATGTGACCCGATGCCGGCGCGTTCGAAAGCAACAGGTCGACGGCGGCACCGTGCGCCTGCGAAAGCTGGCCAGCCTCCATGGCGCGGGCCGGCGCGCCGCCGAAAAACTCGCTCCAGAAGCGGCGGCGGGCATTGCCTTTCGGCAGCAATCTCTCAACAGTGCCGCGCAACGAGGCAGCAAGCGAAGCAAGCGGCCCGAGCGACGGCGACAGCATGCGGTCGATGCGGCTGCGCAGCAACTGGGCAAGCACCGGTCCGGCCCCTTCCGTGCCGATGGCAATGGCGACCGGCGCGCGGTTGACCAGCGCCGGGGTGAAGAAATCGCACAGCTCCGGCCGGTCGACGGCATTGACCGGAATGCCCAGCCGGCGCGCATCCTCGGCAACGCGGCGGTCAAGCGCCTCGTTGCCGCTGGCAGCAAACACCATCACCGCGCCTTCGAGATGCGCGGCCTCATAGGCGGCAGCGATGTGGACGGCGCCATTCGCGGCGATGAAGGCCAGCAAATCATGCTCGGGGGCATCGGCTATGATGCGCAAGACGGCTCTCGACTGGCCGATCAGCCGCGCCTTGGCCAGAGCCTCCTCGCCGCCGCCGACGATGGCCACAGCTTCGCCAGCGACCCGCATAAAGACGGGAAAGGCGTTGAGCTTGGCGGGGGCCTGCGGCATACGAGCGGAATCCTGAATACGCTGTCGGTTTTACGCGCGGGCGCGAAAAAACAGAAGGAACGCACTCGCGCATCGCTTCGTGCGAAGCAATCGCTTTTCCGCAAGCACCAGAGGCAGGAGAAAAAAATTCCACACCCACGAGTGGAGCGGATCCAAGCCGCTGTTGCGAGCCTTGATCTGCGGCCGTTCTAGCGACAAGCGAGATATATTACAAAACACTTTTTTCTAAATTCTACCAATCTAGTAGATTAAAGCCGACATGCGCTGAGCACCGTCATCCCCGTTGGTTGGCTTGCTCGCCGTGCTTGTCGTCACCGGAACATTCCTGCCTCGGCGCGCGTTTGCCTGTGCGAATCCGAGCCTGGCTGTCCAGCTGCGGCAATGGCTCCAGAGACGGGCCTGGAAAACCATGAAAAACAGAAAAAGGAGCGCTCCGGTGAACAACCTCAAGCTGAAACGCGGACTGTGGGTCGTGGTCGCCGACGGCGAGAAGGCACTGTTCCTCGAGAACCGCGGCGACACCCAATATCCCGACCTTCAGGTCGTGCAGGAGATGGAACAGGAAAATCCGGCGACTCGAGAGCAAGGTTCGGACCGCCCTGGCCGCTACAGCGATGGCCCATCCGTCCACCGCAGCGCAGTCGAGGACACTGACTGGCATCGCCTCGGCAAGGAGCGTTTCGCCGACGAAATTGCCGAGCGGCTGTACAAGCTCGCGCATCGCGGCGCCTTCAAGGAGATGGTGCTGATCGCACCGCCTCAGGTACTGGGTGACATGCGTCGAAAACTGCACAAGGAAGTTGCCGAGAAAATCACAGCGGAAATTCCCAAGACGCTGACCAACCACACCATCGTCGACATCGAAAACCTGCTGCAGGCCGCCTGATCGGGCATCAGGCGCGCAGGCCATCTCTTTTTAGCAGCAACCACTGCCAGCCCGAGGCGACCCGCCTTCTGCCACCCTTGTCGTCGATCCATGGCATTTGCGGGTTGCCGCGCGGCCATCCGGGCCGCCATATTGCAAGGCGGCTGCTTCGGGCGGTGCATATCCGACATCGTAATTTTGAAAGGCGCTCCATAGACAATGCCGCATGACACGCCGCTTATCGCCACCATCGTCGCCGGTTTGGGGCTGGCTTTCGTCTTCGGCGCAATTGCCAATCGCTTCCGCATCCCGCCGCTGGTCCGGTTACCTCGTCGCCGGCGTCCTGGTCGGGCCGAACACGCCGGGCTTCGTCGCCGATACCGGCCTCGCCAATGAACTGGCCGAAATCGGCGTGATCCTGTTGATGTTCGGCGTCGGCCTGCATTTCTCGCTGAAGGACTTGTTGTCGGTCCGCGCCATCGCCGTGCCCGGCGCCATCGTGCAGATCGGCTTCGCGACGGCGCTCGGCGCCGGCCTTGCCTGGATGCTCGGCTGGTCGATGGGCGCGGGGCTGGTGTTCGGGCTGGCGCTTTCCGTCGCCTCGACCGTTGTGCTGCTGCGTGCCTTGCAGGAGCGGCGGCTGATCGAGACCGAGCGCGGCCGCATCGCCGTCGGCTGGCTGATTGTCGAGGATCTGGCCATGGTGCTGGCGCTGGTATTGCTGCCGGCGTTGGCCGGCGTGCTGGGTGGCCAGCAGCAAGTGGAGAGCCATAGCAGTCTGCTGTCGCTGCCGGCGAGCTTCGGCGTCTGGGGCATCGTCGGCATGACGTTGGCCAAGGTCGCGGCCTTTGTCGTCGTTATGCTGGTGGTCGGCCGCCGGGTCATCCCCTGGATCCTGCACTACGTCGCCCATACCGGGTCGCGTGAATTGTTCCGGCTGGCGGTGCTGGCCATCGCGCTCGGGGTCGCCTTCGGCGCGGCCAAGCTATTCGGCGTCTCGCTGGCGCTGGGCGCATTCTTTGCCGGCATGATCATGAGCGAATCCGAACTCAGCCATCGGGCGGCCGAGGAATCGCTGCCGCTGCGCGACGCGTTCTCCGTGCTGTTCTTCGTTTCGGTCGGCATGCTGTTCGACCCGTTCAGCCTGATCAGCAATGGCTGGCCTATCCTGGCGGCACTGGCCATCATCGTCATCGGCAAATCGCTGGCGGCCTTCGTCATCGTCGTCGCCTTCCGTTATCCGATCGCGACCGCGTTGATGATTTCGGCAAGCTTGGCCCAGATCGGCGAATTCTCCTTCATTCTGGCCGAGCTCGGCGTCGGGCTGAAGCTGCTGCCCGAACAAGGACGCGACCTCATCCTCGCCGGTGCTATCCTGTCGATCGTCCTCAACCCGCTGATGTTCCTTGCCGTCGACTGGATGAAACCATGGCTGGAGAGGCGCGCCGGCAAGACGGCGCCGCTCGATGAGGCAAAGCCGATCGGCCCCGCGACGGAGCCAAGCCAGTTGGCTTCGGTTGCGGCACCGGTGAAAGAGTACGGCCCGCCGCCCAGCACAGCGCTTACCGGCCACTCCATCCTGGTCGGCTATGGCCGTGTCGGCAGCCTTGTCGGCGCGTCATTGAAGGAGGCCGCCCTGCCCTTCCTCGTCATCGAGGATGCCGACAAGACGCTGGCGAAGCTCAAGGACGACGGCATCGAAACCGTATCCGGCAATGCGGCGAATAGCGAGGTGTTCGCCGCAGCCAATCCCAAGGGCGCGAAGCGGCTGATCCTCGCCATCCCCAACGCCTTCGAGGCGGGACAGATCGTGCTGCGCGCCCGCGCCGCCAACCCGAAGATCAACGTCATCGCCCGCGCCCACTCCGATGCCGAGGTCGAGCATCTCAAGGGGCTCGGAGCCGACACGGTCATCATGGGTGAGCGCGAGATCGCCCGTGGGATCGTGGAAGAGGTTTTGGCGGCACCGAAAGCGCCTTCAGCAGCCTAAGCCGGCGCCGCCCCTCACCCTTACCCTCTCCCCGTGAAGAACTAGAGAGGGTAAGTGTGAAAAAGCTCACACGTGCTGGCCGCCATTGATGTGGATTTCCGAGCCCGTCACATAGGACGCCTGCTGTGAGCACAGGAAGAAGATGATGTCGGCGACTTCCGCCGTGGTGCCCAGCCGCCGGAGCGGAATCGTCTCGACGATCTTTTCCGTGCCCGGTGACAGGATCGCGGTGTCGATCTCGCCGGGTGCGATGGCGTTGACGCGGATGCCGTGCGGGCCGAAATCATGCGCCATTTCGCGCGTCAGCGAGCCGAGCGCCGCCTTCGACGTCGCATACGCGGTGCCGGCGAAGGGATGCACGCGAGTGCCGGCGATGGAGGTGACGTTGACGATCGAGCCCTTGGCCGACGCCAATTCCCTGAACAATCCCCGCGCCAGCATGATCGGCGCGAAGAAATTGACCTGGAACACGTCGCGCCAGACATGCATCGGCGTGTCGATCGAATTCATGCGGCTGTTGCCGTCCTTGAGCTTCGGCGAGATACCGGCATTGTTGACCAGCGCATGAAGCTGGCCGCCATGCGCCTCCAGCCGATGGCGGATCTCCGAGATTGCGATGCCGACATCCTCCTGGTCGGCGAGATCGACCTTGATATGGTCCTCCGGACCGGCTGGCCACGGGCAGTCGTCGGCAAAGGCCTGGCGCGAGCAGGTGATGACGCGCCAGCCTTCACGCGAAAAGCGCTTGACTGTGGCATGGCCGATGCCGCGGCTGGCGCCGGTCAGCACGATGGTCTTTCTGGTGTCGGTCTCAGCCATTCGCGATCTCTCTAGGGCGACGTGCGTCCCTTTGGACGCACAAAGTACGCTCTAGCACTTTTAAATCGCAGATGTAGCGGAACACGGCAGCGATGACGAGGGGTCAGCCGCCGGTGAGGATGTCGAGGATCGAGGTCTGCCGCTTCTTGACCGGGCCGCCGACATCGGCGGGCGGCACCGGGCGCTTGATCGATGCGGTGGTGCCGCCACCGCCCGGCATGCCGAAGCCGCCGGCATCGACCGTTTCGGCGGGACGCACAGCGCGAGGCGGCGACGCTTTTTGGGCGGACGGCGCGGATTGGCTGACCGAAGCGGACGGCACCGGCGCCGGTTGCGCCATGTTGGGCGGTAATTCGTCCTGCACGATCGTATCGGCAGGCGTCGACCGCCATGTTCCAGGCAGCGGCCGCACCGGCACGCCTTCATGCGCGGCGACCATGAACTCATGCCAGGCCTGCGCCGGCAGCGCGCCGCCGGTAACCTTCTTCATCGGACCGCCATCGTCATTGCCGAACCAGACTCCGGTGGTGAGATTGGCGGTATAGCCGATGAACCAGGCGTCGCGCGAATTCTGGCTGGTGCCGGTCTTGCCGGCGGCCGGCCAGGCAAAGGCCGCCTTCCTGGCAGTGCCGATTTCAACTGTGCCCATCATCATAGAGTTCATCATGCCGACGATCTCGGGCTTGATGACGCGCGGGGCGCCGCCATTGTTGTCGTAGAGCACCTTGCCTTCGGCTGTCGTCACGCGGCGGATGAAATGGACATCCGGCCGGTAGCCGCCATTGGCGAAGGGGACATAGGCCGACGTCAGTTCCAGCGGTGTCACTTCGGACGTGCCGAGCGCGATCGAGGTGTTGGCCGTGAGGTCGGACTGGACACCCATGCGATGCGCCGCCTCGACGACCGCGTCAGGCCCGACTTCCATTGTCAGCTGGGCGGCCACCGAGTTCAGCGACTTCGCCAGCGCCGTCGCCAGCGTCACCTTGCCGAAATACTTGCCGCCGTAGTTGGTGGGCGTCCATTTGCCAATTTTGATCGGCGCGTCATTGCGCACGCTGTCGGGCGTGCGGCCGGCTTCCAGCGCCGCCATGTAAACAAAGGGCTTGAACGCCGAGCCCGGCTGGCGGCGCGCCTCCGAGGCGCGGTCGAACTGGCTGGTCGAATAATCATAGCCGCCGACCATGGCGCGTACCGCGCCGGAATTGTCGATCGACACCAGCACGCCCTGGCTGGCATTGAGCTTTTTGCCGCTGCCGTCGATCAGCCGGCGGATCGATTGTTCGGCGAGCTTCTGCAGCGTCAGGTCGACGGTGGCGTCGACGATGATGTCGCCGCGCACGTCGCCGATCAGGTCGGGCAGTTCTTCCACGATGGCGTCGGCGACGTAGTTTTCCGAGCCCGTCCAGTAGGATGCCACCCGCGACGCCGGCGCGCTCATCGCCGTGGTCAGTTCCTTGGCGCTGATCTTGCCTTCGTCGCGCATGGCGGCGAGAACAAGCTGCGAGCGCCGCTCGGCGGCCTTCGGGTCACGCGCCGGAGACAGTCGCGACGGCGCTTTCAACAGGCCGGCGAGGAGCGCGGCCTCCGGCAACGTGACGTCGCGCGCGCTCTTGCCGAAATAGCGGCGCGAGGCCGCTTCGACACCATAGGCGCCGGAGCCGAAATAGACCCGGTTGAGATACATTTCGAGGATCTGGTCCTTGGTGTGCTTGTGCTCGAGCCAGAGCGCCAGAAGCACTTCCTGTACCTTGCGTTCCAGCGTGCGATCGGGTGTCAGGAACAGGTTTTTCGCCAATTGCTGGGTCAGCGTCGAGCCGCCCTGCGAAAAACGCCCGCCGACAACGTTGGCCACCATGGCTCTGGACAGACCGATCGGGTCGATGCCCAAATGCGAATAGAAGCGGCGATCTTCGATGGCGATGACGGCCTCGGGAATATAGGTCGACATTTCATGCAGGCCGACGGCTTCGCCGCCGCTCATGCCGCGATTGGCGAGCAGTTTTCCGTCGACCGAGACGATCCTGATATTGGGCGCGCGGTCGGGGATGGCCCAGGTGGTGGCCGCCGGCATTTTCGCGCCGTAATAGACGACGATGCCGGCGGCGGCGATGCCGCCCCAGATGGCCAGCACGAAGCACCAGTAGGCCAGCCGGCCGAGCACGCCGAACAGGCCGCGCCGGCTTTTGCCGCGCCCGCGACGCGACGGTTTTGTCCTGGCCGATTGGCGCTTTGCAGAGGTGTTGCGGTTGCTCGGCACGACGCGATCCTCCTCGCTCAACGAAAAACCGGCCGAGGATTTCGCCCGCGGCGGTCCCTCGAAGCTCGGTTCGATGCGGCTGTCTCTGCGGTTCGCCATACGCTGTGCTGTCTGTCCCGATGCCTGTCGCATCGGCCTGAAAATCGGTATCGATTTTCGGAAAAGCCGATGCGAAGCTTCAAAGTCGTAGAGCGCACTCTGTGCGTCCGAACGGACGAACGTTGCTCCATGGCGTTCGGGGTGCAGAGTAGATGCGGCGATTTAAGGGCGGGTTAAATGGTTCAAAGTTAGTTCAATGCGTTACGGCACGTCACCGCTCCGTTCCTTGCTCCTGGCGGTCGGCAACAATGGCGTCTATCGCGAGACGGCGGAGCGTTCTCGCATTTCGGCATCAACTGCCCAGCCGCAGTCGTTCGGCGCGGACCGCCAATAGCAAGGTAGCCGCAATCTATGCTCGTCATTAGAGCGCGATCGGTAAAGTGCGTTCGATCGCGCTCTAACCCATTGAATCTACGCATGACCTTGTGACCAAAGTTACGCGTACTGGGGATCATGCGTTAGCCAATCGCAGCACGAACGGAAAGCGCTGCCCAGGATGATTGCATCGTCTCGCCCACATGGCAGTAGCAGACAATTTCGTGGAGCTCATCGTCGGTCAATTCGAAGAAACGCTTTGCTTCGCCATAAGTATCGTCTTTCAGCCCCTCATCGCGCAGGACCGAATCCTCGAAGGCAACCGATATTGGCGAGCCTTCGCCACGCATAATGTCGCGCTCGGGTGACGAACGATATTCGGTCCCGATAAGTGCGGTGAGGAGTCGGTTGGGCTGCCGTTCAAGAAGTTTTGACCAACGTTCGAGACGCTGGGTTCGGTCCATTGCAGGAGGTGTTGGGTCTCTGTGTACCTTTGCCACCGTATGCAGTTGGTCCAGTGTTTGGTGCCTCATGGCAACCTCCTAATAGTAGGTGGGTTGGCCCCAAACTCCCTGTACCAAGATCATACCGCGAATGTGTCGATACGTCACTCTCATTCCATATCCGGCTTGGCTTCTATCCGGGTGCATCGAAGGATGGAGCGGCCCCTGCCTTATCGTCAATTTTCGGCCTGATAGGGTTAGATCATCGGCACCTCTGCCGTGCCACCCCAACGCCGCTCAGTTCTGCTGGATCGAAATGCCTTTGTCGTCGATCTTGAGTTCCACGCCCTCCGGCCTGGTTTGCTCGCGATAGACATAGATGCCGAGCGCGATGACCACGACGACGAGCGCGCCGATGACGAGATAGAGCATGTTCTGTTTCATGGCGCGCCCTTGATGTGCTTCGCAGGATCAGGCCTGCTTCACCAGCTTGATCAGCACGAGCAGGATCACCGCGCCGATCGTGGCGTGGATAATGGAGGCAAGTATGCCACCGCCTATGGCGAATCCCAGCCTTGGGAAGAGCAAGCCGGCTATCAAGGCGCCGACGATGCCGACGACGATATTGCCGATCAGGCCGAGGCCGAAACCCTTGACGATCAAGCCGGCGAGCCAGCCGGCGATGGCGCCGATGATGATGAAGACAAGCAGGCTCTCAGTACCCATTGCAGATCCCTCCCGAGCGAATGGTCGCGGAGCGGAAAGCTCCGAATCGACCTCCGATTGCAACAGGTCCAACCTATTGGAAAGAAGCCGGCGCCGCCAGCGGCGTCATTCGCCGTCGTCATCCCCGGATGCAGGCCGCCAGCTGATCGGCTCGATCTTTCTTTGCGTATGACCGTCCGTATAGGCCCACCAGCCGGTGTCGTTCTCGTCCCAGTCGCCGCCGGCCGCTTTCAGCCGGTCGAGCGACCTGTACTGCGCGATGGATTCGTTCATCACCCCGTCGCTGTCCTTCCAGTAGACGGTGACCTTGGAGCCATCCCTGGGTGCTGTTTCGATTGGTTTTCTGGCAGCCATTTCATCCCCTCCATCGATCGATAGAACGTCGAGGCGAACGCCTGGTTCCACTTAGCTGTGGGCGAAGATGTCTGCCTCATCCCAGCCCATCAGGTCGAGTTTCGCACGCGTCGGCAGGAAGCGGAAGCAGGCCTCGGCCTCCTTGGTCCGGTTGTCGCGCGCCAGCCGCATCGTCAGCACATCGCGCAGCTGGTGCAGGTAAAGCACGTCGGAGGCTGCGTATTCGAGTTGTTCGGGCGACAGTGTCTCCGCCGCCCAGTCCGACGATTGCTGCGCCTTCGACAGGCTGACGCCGAGAAGCTCAAAACAAATGTCCTTCAGCCCGTGCCGGTCGGTGTAGGTTCGGGTCAGCCGCGAGGCGATCTTGGTGCAAAACACCGGCTCTGGCATGACGCCGAAGGCGTTGTAGAGGACGGCGAGATCGAAACGGCCGAAATGGAACAGCTTGGTTATGCTGCGGTTCTTGAGCAGGCTGACGAGGTTTGGCGCCTTCTTCTGGCCGGGCGCGATCTGGATGACGTCGGCGGAACCGTCGCCCGGCGAGATCTGCACCACGCAAAGCCGGTCGCGATGCGGATTGAGCCCCAGCGTCTCCGTGTCGATCGCGACCGCCCCGACGTCGTAGTGCAAGAGCCCGGGCAGGTCGTTCTTGTGGAAGCGGATATCGCTCATCGTCTTCTCCGGTCGCGGCCCATTCGTGCGTCCAACTGGGCGCGGCGTCGCTCTATCCCGTCCTCGCCGCGATCCGATGAAAAATCAACAGAAAGTTGCAGTCTGGCCCTCTCAGCGTGTCAGCGCGTCGAGAATGCGCGCCCACGAGCGCTGGCCCTTGTGGAAGGAACTCATCTCGTATTTCTCGTTCGGCGAATGGATGCGGTCATCGTCGAGCCCGAAACCGACAAGCAAGGATTCGATGCCGAGATAAGTCTGGAAATCGCCGACCACCGGGATCGAGCCGCCGCTTCCCGTGGTCACCGCCGGCTTCGGCCACTCGTCGGACAGCGCGTCCTTGGCCTTGGCGAGAAATGGCGAGTCGTAGGAAAGCTGGATCCCCGGCGAGCCGCCATGCGGGTGGAAATCGACTGAGCAGTCGGCCGGGATGCGCTCCCTGACGAAGGCCTGGAAACCGGCGCGGATCTTTTCCGGGTTCTGCTTGTGGACGAGGCGGAAGGACACTTTTGCCGAGGCTTCCGCCGCGATCACCGTCTTGAACCCTTTGCCGGTATAGCCACCTATAATGCCGTTGAACTCGGCAGTCGGCCGCGCCCAGGTGAGTTCGAGCACCGAGCGGCCGTGTTCGCCGGAACGGATCGACAGGCCGACGGGCCCAAGGAACGTCTCAGCGGTCTCGCCGAGCGCCTCCCACGACTTCAGGATCTGCGAAGGCGTCTCCTCGACACCGTCATAGAAACCGGGAATGGTGACGCGGCCGTCCTTGTCGTGGATGTCGGCCAGGATCCTGGCCAGGATGCGAATCGGATTGGCGGCAGCACCGCCGTAGAGACCGGAATGCAGGTCGCGGTCGGCGGCTTTCACCGTGATCTCCTCGCCGACCAGACCGCGCAGCGCGACGCAGATCGACGGCGTATCGCGGTCCCACATGCCGGTGTCGCAGACGAGCGCGAAGTCGGCCTTGAGTTCGGCCGCATTTGCCTCGAGGAACGGCTTCAGCGATGGCGAGCCGGACTCCTCCTCGCCCTCGAACAGAATTGTGATGCGGCACGGCAGCCCGCCATGCACCTGCTTCCAGGCGCGGCAAGCCTCGACGAAGGTCATCAACTGCCCCTTGTCGTCGGCCGAACCACGTCCCGTGATCACCTGGCGGCCGGGCTCGATCTGCTTTACCGAAGGTGCGAACGGATCGCTTTCCCAGAGCTCGATCGGGTCGACCGGCTGCACGTCGTAATGGCCATAGAACAGGACATGCGGCGCGCCTGCCGGCCCGTCATGGTGCGCCACCACCATCGGATGGCCTGGCGTGTCTCGCACGCTGGCGTCGAAGCCGATCAGCTCGAGCTCAGCCACCAGCCATTCCGCCGCCTTGCGGCAGTCTGCGGCATAGGATGGATCGGTGGAGATCGACTTGATCCTGAGCAGGCCAAACAGGCGCTCCAGGCTCTCGTCGAGATTTTTGTCGAGGCGGTCGAGGACGGGAGAAATTCTGGACATTTTATCAAGCCTTTCGATTCTGAGCGGCAACCCTAAAGCTGCGAGGCAGAAACGAAAAGCCGGCGGTCGTTGGACCACGGGCACCGAAAGGCAAAAAAATGCCGCCGTGGTGGAGGGGGAACCACGGCGGCCTTTACTCGAAACGATGCGGCAGCCCGGAGAGGGGGGATAGGCTGCCGCAAGTGTCCGGGATAGGCGGGGGACGGGCCTTGCTCCGGACCTCGGCGAAAAATGCCGATGGCGTTTATCTGTGTCTCCGAACGTGGCGATTCAAGGGCACGAAGATTACACTTTCGTAACATACCCGTGATCGGATCGACGTGTCAGGGATGTTGCCGGAACCGGTGGTTGAGGCCGCCTTTGGCATGGACCACGACGCCGCGCCGCGCTATCCCTTCGTCCCATGAAAAAAGGCGATCATCTGTTCCTTGTCGACGGCTCCGGCTACATCTTCCGTGCCTATCACGCGCTGCCGCCACTGACCCGCAAATCCGATGGGCTGCCGACCAGTGCCGTTCTCGGCTTCTGCAACATGGTGTGGAAGCTGACGCAGGACGCCCGCAACACCGATGTCGGCATCGTGCCGACGCATTTCGCCGTCATCTTCGACTATTCGTCGAAAACCTTCCGCAACGACCTCTACCCCGAATACAAGGCCAACCGCTCGGCACCGCCGGAAGATCTGATCCCGCAGTTCGGCCTGATCCGCCAGGCGACCAGGGCCTTCAACCTGCCCTGCCTCGAGACGGAAGGCTACGAGGCCGACGACCTGATCGCCACCTATTGCCGGCTTGCCTGCGAAGCCGGCGCCGACACCACCATCATCTCCTCCGACAAGGATCTGATGCAGCTGGTCGGCCCTTCGGTCGCCATGTACGACCCGATGAAGGACCGCCAGATCGGCGTTCCCGAGGTGATCGAGAAATGGGGCGTGCCGCCGGAAAAAATGATCGACCTGCAGGCGCTGACCGGCGATTCGGTCGACAATGTGCCGGGCGTGCCCGGCATCGGGCCGAAGACGGCGGCGCAATTGCTGGAACAGTTCGGCGATCTCGATACGCTGCTCGCCCGTGCCACCGAGATCAAGCAGGACAAGCGCCGCGAATCGATCATCGCCAATGCCGACAAGGCGCGCATCTCGCGTGAACTGGTGACGCTGAAGAACGACGTGCCGTTGAACGGCGGGCTCGATGATTTCGTGTTGCACCCGCCCGACGGACCAAGGCTGATCGGCTTCCTCAAGACGATGGAATTCTCCTCGCTGACCCGCCGCGTGGCGGAAGCAACCGGAACAGAAGCGGCTGACGTCAAGGCCATGCCCGTCATTATCGAGCGCGCCGACACCGCGCATGGTCCCGATATGGGGTTTGGCGTGCCGGGCGCCGCCGAAAGCGCGGCGGGCACAGTGACAGACGAAGCCGGGGAAGCGGTGCCGGCCACCGTCAAGGTGGAACCCAAGCAAGGCGACACCCCATCGCTTCTCTCGGCGCTTCGCTTCGAGGACGCCACCGCCAGCAAGATCGACACCAGCGCCTACGTCTCCATCCGCGACACTGAAGTGTTGAAGGCATGGGTGGCCGTGGCGATGGAGGCCGGCATCGTCGGCTTCGACACCGAGACCAATTCAGCCGATCCGATGCAGGCCGAGTTGATCGGCCTGTCCATAGCCACTGCGCCCGGTCGCGCCGCCTATGTGCCGCTCGCCCACAAACGCGGCAATGGCGACCTGCTCGGCGGCGGAGTGGTCGAAAACCAGATTCCGATCCGTGAGGCGCTTGCCATCCTGAAGCCGTTGCTGGAGGACAGGTCAGTTCTCAAGATCGTTCAGGAGCTGAAATACGACATCGTCGTCATGAGCCGCCACGGCATCGATATCGCCCCCTTCGACGACACCATGCTGATTTCCTACGTGCTCGACGCAGGCACGTCCGGCGGCCACAGCATGGCGGCCCTGTCGGAAAAGTGGCTCGGCCACTCGACCATTGCCCTCAAGGAACTGGCCGGCTCTGGACGAAGCTTCGTCGGCTTCGACCAGGTCGACATCGACAAGGCAACGGCCTATGCCGCGGAGCACGCCGATGTGACGCTCAGGCTCTGGCGGGTGCTGAAGCCGCGGCTTGCCGCCAAGGGCCTCGTCTCGGTCTACGAGCGGCTGGAACGGCCGCTGGTGCCGGTTCTGGCAAGGATGGAGCAGCGCGGCATCTCCGTCGACCGGCAGATCCTGTCGCGGCTCTCCGGCGAGCTGGCACAGGGCGCCGCGCGGCTGGAGGACGAGATCTACCAGCTCGTCGGCGAGCGCATCAATATCGGCTCGCCAAAACAGCTCGGCGACATCCTGTTCGGCAGGATGGGCCTGCCCGGCGGCTCCAAGACCAAGACCGGCCAATGGTCGACCTCGGCCCAGCTCCTGGAAGACCTCGCCGCAGAAGGCCACGAGCTGCCGCGCAAGATCGTCGACTGGCGCCAGCTGACCAAATTGAAATCGACCTATACCGATGCGCTGCCCGGTTTCGTCCATCCCGATACGAAGCGCGTCCACACCTCATACGCGCTTGCCGCAACGACGACGGGCCGGCTGTCGTCCTCCGATCCCAATTTGCAGAACATTCCGGTACGCACCGTCGAGGGGCGAAAGATCCGGACGGCGTTCATCGCCGACAAGGGCAACAAGCTGGTTTCCGCCGACTACAGCCAGATCGAGCTGCGCGTGCTCGCCCATGTCGCCGAGATCCCGCAGCTCAAGCAGGCGTTTGCCGACGGCGCCGACATCCACGCCATCACCGCCTCGGAGATGTTCAACGTGCCGGTCGAGGGCATGCCCTCGGAGATACGCCGCCGCGCCAAGGCGATCAATTTTGGCATCATCTACGGCATTTCCGCCTTTGGCCTGGCCAACCAGCTGTCGATCCCGCGCGAAGAGGCCGGCGCCTACATCAAGAAATACTTCGAACGCTTCCCCGGCATCCGCGATTATATCGACGCGACCAAGGCCTATGCCCGCGAATACGGCTATGTCGAAACGATCTTCGGCCGCCGCATCCACTACCCGGAGATACGGTCGTCAAACCCGTCGGTCCGCGCCTTCAACGAGCGCGCCTCGATCAACGCCCGGCTGCAGGGCACCGCGGCCGACATCATCCGCCGCGCCATGATCCGCATGGACGAAGCGCTGGAAAAGGCGAAGCTGTCCGCCCGCATGCTGCTGCAAGTGCATGACGAACTGGTCTTCGAGACGGCCGAAGCGGAGGTCGAGGCGACGATCCCCGTCGTGCGTCATGTGATGGAGAACGCCGCGATGCCGGCGGTGTCGATGTCGGTGCCGCTGCACGTCGACGCCCGCGCCGCCGACAATTGGGAAGAGGCGCATTAGGGCCTCATGCGGATGTCCGCGGCCGACCAGTTGTAATCTGTAGCGATCCTTCGCGCCCCCCTCTGTCCTGCCGGACATCTCCCCCACGAGCGGGGAGATTGGCAACTTCGGCGCTGCAACCATCTTGCTCCGTTGGAGATTGGCGAAAGCCGGGATAATGGCCGATCTCCCCCCGTGTGGGGGAGATGTCCGGCAGGACAGAGGGGGGCGCTGTCCCTCCGGCTTCCACCGCTAGGTCACGGCACAACCGGCCCTTAAGCCGCCTCGGCCAGGCATTTGGCACACGTCCCGCGGAACTCGATCACCGCCTTCTTGGCGGCGAAGCCGGTCGAGCGCACCCATTCGTCGAGCCGGTGTCCGACATCATGGTCGGAGAATTCGGTCACCTGCCCGCATGTGTCGCAGATGGCAAAGGCGGTCATCGAATGGCTGTGGTCGTGCGGCTCGGCGCAGGCGACAAAGGAATTGAGGCTTTCGAGCCGGTGCACGAAGCCGGACTTCACCAGCGTGTCGAGCGCGCGATAGACCTGCAGCGGTGCGCGAAAACCCCGATCGCGAAGCTGGTCGAGCAATGTATAGGCGCTGAGCGGCCCGCTGGCGGCCTCGAGTTTCTCGAGCACGCACAACTGGTTCTTCGTCAGCACATCCCTTGCCGCCATGATCCTGTTTCCAACCCGTTTTGCGCCGCTCGCACGTCATTTCCGCATGCAAGCGGCTTCAATTCTCTCCAGATAGCGACGAACCGGCCTTTTTGCTACTGTTTCTGTGCCGGCGCCGCAAACCTGAAGTGATTGCCCTGAGTCACTTCCGTGGCGGACCCTTGCGCTCGGCGGACGCGGCCCACAGATTGATGTCGGACTCGCGTGCGTAGGTGTCGATTTCGGCGAGCTCGGCATCGCTGAAGTCGAGCGCCTTCAGCGCGCCGACGCAATCCTCGACCTGTTCCGGCCGGCTGGCGCCGATCAGCGCCGAGGTCACCCGGCCCTTGCGCAGCACCCAGGCCAGCGCCATCTGCGCCAGCGTCTGGCCGCGTCGGCCGGCGATGGCGTTCAGCGCCTTGATGTTGGCGATGGTCTTGTCGTTGATGAAGGCCGGCCGCAGCGACTTGCCTTGGCTGGCGCGGCTGCCCTCAGGGATGCCGCCGAGATATTTGTCGGTCAGCATGCCTTGCGCCAGCGGCGTGAACACGATGGAGCCGACGCCGAGCCCCTCCAGCGTGTCGAGCAGACCGTCGTCCTCGACCCAGCGGTTGAGCATCGAATAGCTCGGCTGATGGATGATGCAGGGCGTGCCGAGCTGCTTCAATATGTCGGCGGCCTCGCGCGTGCGTTGCGAATTGTAGGAGGAGATGCCGGCATAAAGCGCCTTGCCCGAGCGCACCGCGTGATCGAGCGCGCCCATCGTTTCTTCCAGCGGCGTTTCTGGATCGAAACGGTGCGAATAGAAGATGTCGACATAGTCGAGGCCCATCCGCTTCAGGCTCTGGTCGAGGCTGGCCAGCACATATTTACGCCCGCCCCATTCGCCATAGGGTCCGGCCCACATCTCATAACCGGCCTTGGTCGAGATGATCAGCTCGTCCCGATAGGAGGAGAAATCCGTCCGCAGGATTTCGCCAAATGCCGTCTCCGCCGAACCGGGCGGCGGGCCGTAATTGTTGGCGAGGTCAAAATGTGTGATGCCGAGATCGAACGCCTTGCGCGCGATCGCCTGCTTGGTCCGGTGCGGCGTGTCGTCACCGAAATTGTGCCAGAGCCCGAGCGAGATCGCCGGCAATTTCAGGCCGGATCGCCCGCAGCGATTGTAGACCATGTTCTCGTAGCGTTTTTCGGCGGGCACATAGGGCATGGGAGATCCTCAAATCAAAAGCGAGCCCGGCAGTTGCCACCGCGATAAAGGGTGAGTCGGCTCTGCCTCTCACCCTTAGCCTCTCGCCGTTCCCGTGGGGAGAGGGATCGCTGAAGCGCTTGCGTTACTTCTTCTTCGCCAAGAGCCCATTCTTCTTCGCCAACAGCCCTTCCGCATCCTTGACGCCCAGTGCCGCAGGCCGTTCGCAGGTGGTCTGCATGGCAACGAACTTTCCGCTCGCGCCCGACCGCAACATGCCGGTCATCACATCGACGGCATGCAGCGCCAGTTCCATCGAGCAGCGATGCGGCCGTCCTTCCGTGATCGCCAGCGCCATGTCGGCGAGACCGGCGGTGCGGTAGTTGGCCATCATGCCGTGCGAATGCATCTGGTTGGCCACGCCGAATGGATGCTTCCACTTTGGCAGCTTCTTGATCGGCTTGGCGGCATTGGTGAAGCGAACGTCGCCGCCAAAGAAATTCGGATCCGGCAAAAACACCGTGCCCAATTCGCCGTAGAGTTCCATCGGCGCATGGCCATGGCTCCACACGTCCCAGCTGCTATTGAGCGTCACCACGGCGCCATTCTCGAACTCCATCACGCCGTGGATGGTCGTCGGCGTCGCGACCAGGATTTTTTCGCCCGCGCGCGGCTTCGAACTGATGGTGCGTTCTGTCGAGGGGATCGAAGCGAAGGCCGCCACCTGCTTCACCGGCCCGATCAGCTGGATCAGGTTGGTGATGTAATAGGGTCCGATATCAAGCACCGGACCAGCGCCAGGCTGGAAGAAAAAATCCGGATTGGGGTGCCAGTGCTCCATCCCATGGCTCATCACGTGGCATGTGCCGCTGGTGATCTTGCCGAGCCTGCCAGTGTCGATCAGGTTGCGGGCAAGCTGGTGCGCGCCACCGAGGAAAGTGTCCGGCGCCGAGCCGATACGCAGTCCCTCTTTCTCCGCCAGCTTCTTCAGGTCCAGCCCTTCCTTGACCGACAGCACGAACGGCTTTTCCGAATAGACGTGCTTGCCGGCGTCGAGGATCTGTTTCGACACCTCATAGTGCACCGCCGGAACGGTGAGGTTGACGATGATGTCGATGTCGCCGGCCTTGAGCAGTCCTTCGACTGTCTCGGCGCGCAGCTTGAACTCCTTCGCCCGCGCTTTGGCTGCATCCATGTCGATATCCGCGCAGGCGCGCATCTCGATGCCGCGAAACAGCGGCGCCAGCGAAAAATACGCCTTCGAGATGTTGCCGCAGCCGATGACGCCGACCCCAAGTTTTCTTGCCATGCTGGTTTGCTCCTAATAGGTCTTGGCGGCGGTGATCGAGCGGCGGGCGAAGCGCTCGATATCGTTGGGGTTGTCGTGTTCCACGACGTAGTATTTGGCGGCGCTCTCGGCGCGCAGCGCCTGGATCAGGCCGGCCCAGTCGATCGTGCCGTGGCCGACATCAGACCAGCCGTCCTCGTCGAGGCCCTCGCCAGGCTTGGCGATGTCCTTGACATGGACGGCGGCGATGCGTTTGCCATGCTTCTCGATCCAGGGCAGCGGATCGTCGCCGCCGCGCACCACCCAGGCGACGTCCATCTCCCAGCCGATGTCGGGCGCTGCCGCCAGGATATGGTCCTGCGGCACCGAACCGTCGGCAAGCGTCTTGAACTCGAAATCATGGTTGTGCCAGGCAAAGCCGTAGCCGGCTTTGTCAGCCGTCTCGCCGACCTTGGCCAGGCGTGCGCCGAAGCCGCGCCAGCCGGCGGCATCGGTCGGCCTGCTCTCAGCGACCAGATAGGGGCAGATGAGCAGCGTGATGCCGAGCGCGTCGGCGATTTTGCGCACGCCGTCGAAATCGTTCTCGAGCGCATCGATCGAGAAATGGCCGGTCGGCATGGCGAGGCCGTTCTTGTCGAGTTCGGCACGAAAAGCCTTGGGATCGTCATAGACGCCGCCGAATCCTTCGACTTGCGCGTAGCCAAGCTCGCCGAGCAACTTGAGCACCGCTGCCCAAGGCTGGAAGTTGCGGGCGCTGTAAAGTTGGAATGACCAATTCATCGTCTCTGTCCGTTCTCTGGGGATGGATGTGCTTGAGGGTGAAATTCTCGGGGTGTTACAGGCGGTTGCCGGTTGCAGCGTCGAACAGCGAAGCGCGCATCGGGTCAAAACCGATGCTCACGGTGTCGGCGTTGTTTGGCGTGCGCTCAGATGTCACCCGCACGGTGAAATTCTGATTTGCGAGCTTCAGCCAGACCAGCGTGTCGGAACCCATGGGTTCGACGACCACGACATTTGACTTGGCTGTGAACGGCCATCCGGAGCCGCTGTTGAACGCGACATGCTCGGGCCGGATACCGAACACCGCCGCTCCCGGCACGGGCTCCTTTTCGAAAGCGTAGGTGGCAAGCGGGATCCGCACCTCCTCGGCGACGAAGTGCCAGTTGCCATCGTCCTTCTCCAGCCTGCCGTCGAGGAAATTCATCGCCGGCGAGCCGAGGAAGCCGGCGACGAAACGGTTGACCGGGCGATTGTAGATGGTCTGCGGTGCGTCGAGCTGCTGGATGACGCCGCCCTTCATCACCGCGATGCGGTCGGCCAGAGTCATCGCCTCGATCTGGTCGTGGGTGACATAGATCATGGTGTTCTGCAGCTTGCTGTGCAGCAGTTTGATTTCGACACGCAATTCGGCGCGCAGCTTGGCGTCGAGATTGGAGAGCGGCTCATCGAACAGGAAGACGTCGACGTCGCGCACCAGCGCCCGCCCGATCGCCACACGCTGGCGCTGGCCGCCCGAAAGCGCCGACGGCTTGCGCTGCAGCAGCGGCTCGATCTGCAGGATTTCGGCGGCCCGTGCAATGCGCTTGGCGATCTCGTCCTTGGGAATGCCGGCAACGCGCAGCCCGAACGACAGGTTCTTCTCCACCGTCATCTGCGGGTAGAGCGCATAGGACTGGAACACCATGCCGATTCCGCGGTCCTTGGGTTCTTCCCAGGTGACGTTCTTGCCCTTGATGAAGATGCGGCCGTCCGAAACGTCGAGCAGACCGGCGATGCAGTTGAGCAGGGTCGACTTGCCGCAGCCGGACGGCCCGAGCAGCACGATGAACTCGCCCTCGGCGACATCGATGTTGAGGGTTTCCAGCACCGAGATCGCGCCGAAATTCAGCGACAGGTCCTGGATTGAGACGCTGGGATTTTCGAGTCTTGTCATCATCATCCTTTCACCGCGCCGGCGGCGATGCCACGCACGAAAAGCTTGCCGGAAACGAAGTAGACGACGAGCGGCACCAGACCGGTCAGGATGGTGGCGGCCATGTTGACGTTGTATTCCTTCACGCCTTGCACCGAGTTGACGATGTTGTTGAGCTGCACCGTCATCGGATAGGTGTCGGGGCGGGTGTAGACGACGCCGAACAGGAAGTCGTTCCAGATGCCGGTCACCTGCAGGATGATGGCGACGACGAAGATCGGCAGCGACATCGGCAGCATGATGCGGAAATAGATGCCCCAGAAGCCGGCGCCGTCGACGCGCGCCGCCCGGAACAGTTCCTCCGGCATGGAAGTGAAATAGTTGCGGAACAACAGCGTCAGGATCGGCATGCCGAAAATGGAATGGACGATCACCAGACCGCTGAGGCTGCCGTAGAGGCCGATCTCGCGCAGGATGATGACGATCGGATAGATCATCACCTGATAGGGAATGAAGGCGCCGACGATCAGGATCACGAAGAAAGTATCGGCTCCCTTGAAGCGCCAGTTGGCAAGCGCGTAGCCGTTCACCGAAGCGATGGCGATCGACAGGATGACCGACGGAACGGTGATGCGCACCGAATTCCAGAAGCCGCGCGAGAGCCCGTCGCAGTTGAGGCCGGTGCAGGCGCTGGACCAGGCCTTCACCCAAGGCTCGAAGGTGATCTCGAGCGGCGGCGAGAAGATGTTGCCGAGGCGTATCTCCGGCATGCCCTTGAGCGATGTCACCACCATCACGTAGAGCGGCAGCAGATAATACAGCGCCACCACGATCAGCGTGCCGTAGAGGAAGATGTTGCGGCGCGAGAACACATGCCGCGGCTTCGGCCCTCGCGGCCCGGATGCCTCAAGCCCGATAGAGCCCGTACCGGCAGGCAGGGGAACGGCAAGGTCAGCCACGCTTCTTGCCTCCGAATTCGAGATAGGCCCAGGGAACGATGACGACCACCACCGACAGCAGCATCATGGTCGAGGCGGCGAAGCCCTGGCCGAGGTTCTGGGCGAAGAACATGTAGTCATAGACATATTTGGCCGGCACTTCGGAGGCGATGCCGGGACCGCCGCTGGTTTGTGCGACAACCAGGTCATAGACCTTGACGATGCCGGCAGCGATGATGACCAGCGCGGTGATGAAGACCGGTCGCATCATCGGGATGATGATGAACAGATAGGTCTTCAGGGTGGGTATCCCATCCACCCGCGCGGCCTTCCAGATATCCTCGTCGATGCCGCGCAGGCCCGCCAGCATCAGGCACATGATGAGGCCGGTGCCTTGCCAGAGCGCGGCGATCAGGATGCCGTAGATGACGATGTCGGAATTGTAGAGCGGATCGAAGCTGAAGCTTTCCCAGCCGAGGCCGCGCACCACCCCCTGGATTCCGAACTCCGGGTTGAGCAGCCACTGCCAGACCAGACCGGTGACGATGAAGGAGAGCGCGAAGGGATAGAGGAAGATGGTGCGGAACGTGTCCTCGAAGCGGATCTTCTGGTCGAGCAGCGCCGCCAGTATGAAGCCGATGACCAGAGAGAACACCAGCGACAGCACGCCGTAGACCAGCAGGTTCTCGATCGAGACCAGCCAGCGCGGCGTCGACCACAGCCGATAATACTGGTCGAGCCCGACGAAGTTCAGCCGCGGCAGCAGTTTTGAATTGGTGAAGGAATAGAGCACCGTCCACGCGCTGCCGCCGACGAAGATCACCAGTGCGGTGAGGACCATCGGAATAGAGGCGACCTTGGCGTTAAGGTTGCGGAAGAGTTGGTTGGGGCGTTCGCTCTTGCTCATCTGCACAGCCGGGCTGGATCGGGTAAGGCCGAAGGGTCAGGGGTCAAGACTTGACCCGGAGCTCCCGGCCCCGCGGTCGCGGGCCGGGAGCGAGCGGTTCGTCGATCGTCAGTCCGCTGAGGCGACGATGTCGGCGAAGCGCTTTTGCGCCTCTTCCACGGTCATGTCCGGCTTGGCGAAGAACTCGGAGAAAAGGTCCTCCTTCTGCTTTTGGGTGTCTTGCGACAGCAGCTGGTCCGTCCAGGGCATGACGCTGCCCTTGGCCAGGATGTCGAGCCCTTTCTTCATGCAGTCGTTCGCCGCCTTGAGGTCGATATCGCCGCGGACCGGCAGCGAGCCCTTCTTGAGGTTGAAGGCGACCTGCGTCTTGGGATCGAGCAGCGTTTCGGCCAGCGCTTCCTGCGCCTTGGACTTTTCCGCGTCCTGCAGCAGCGGGAAGTAGAAGGCATCGCCGCCGGTGGCGATGACCTCGTTCAGGCCAAGGCCGGGAAGACACGTATAGTCCTTGCCGGCGGTCTGCCCGGCAACCTGGAACTCGCCCTGCGCCCAGTCGCCCATGATCTGGCCGCCGGCCTTGCCGGAGATGACGAGATTGGTGGCCTGGTTCCAGTCCTGCACATTGGTGTTCTTCGCCATCTTGCGGGCATCGTCCGCGGCCTTGAATACCTTCGCGACCTCGGGCCCGGCGGCGAATTCGGCATCCTTGTCGCGATAGACCTTCAAGAAAGCGTCCGTGCCGCCGACCGCCGTAAGCAGCACGTCGAAGGCGCCCGAGGATTGCCAAGGCTGCCCGCCGACCGCCAGCGGTATGATGCCTGCCTTCTCCAGCGCGGGGGCGGCCGCGACATATTCATTCCAGTTCTTCGGCACCGGCACACCGGCCTTTTCGAAGGCCGCGTTCGACAGCCACAGCCACTGCCAGGAGTGAATGTTGACCGGCACGCAATAGATCTTGCCGTCGAGGGTACAGCCATCGAGCAGGCTCTTCGGCTGGACGATTTCCGCCCACTTGTCCCTGGTGGCGAGCTCGGTCAAATCGCGCATCAGACCGGCCTGCACCAATTCTTCCGCTTGCCTTCCGTGGTTGAACTGGGTGGCGCCCATAGGGTCGCCGCCAGTGATGCGGCTGATCATGATCGGCCGCGCCGTGCCGCCGGAGCCGGCGATGGCGCCGTCGACCCAATGATTGCCTGTCGCGTCGAACGCCTTGGCGAATTCGGCGACCGCCGCCGCCTCGCCGCCTGAAGTCCACCAATGGGTGACTTCCAGATCCGTCGCTGCCGCCGGGGCGGCGAGCGCGGTTGTCACTGCCAACGCAGCGGTCATGATTTGGTATCGCATTTCGGCTCCTCCCAGAATCTGAAACGTTACAGATTTTCGATACGGCAATTGTTGGAGGCGCGCAACCCCCGAACAGGAGCAGCTCGCCATTTTTTCGAGCCGCGAACAAACTCGCCGCACAATGTCCGCCTACTGCACCGCAGCAAGGCAGGCTGCATTGCAAAATGACGCTGCAATGCGTGAAATTCGGCAAAACCTTGCTTAGCGGGCAAGCCTTGCCGACGCACACCGACTTTGCGTCGAACGAAGCGCCGCTCATCCAGGCTAGCTTTTACTGGCCGCTGCGCGATGGCAAGTGACAATCTGTAACGTTTCAGTATATAGGGTGTTCATCGCCGATTGCCGACCTGCACGGCAACTGCTATGCGGCTGACGGGCGGGATGAATGGACAGAGATCAGACGGAAAAGGACGACGAGGGCTCGGGCAGGCCGACATTGAAGACGCTTGCCTTCATGACCGGGCTGGGCGTCACCACCGTGTCGCGGGCGTTGAAGGACGCGCCCGAGATCGGCGCCGAAACCAGGCGACGCGTCCAGCTCGTCGCCAAGCAGATCGGTTATCGGCCGAACCGCGCCGGCGTGCGGCTGCGGACCGGCAAGACCAACGTCATCAGCCTCGTGCTCAACACCGAGCGCGAGATCATGAGCTTTGTCTCGGACATCATCTACGGCGTTTCGGAAGTCATTGCCGACACACCCTATCACCTGATCGTCACACCCTATTCACGCTCGCAGGATCCCCTGGACCCGATACGCTATCTCGTGGAGACCGGCTCCGCCGACGGCGTCATCATCTCGCGCGCCCAGCCGAACGACCCCAGGGCCCGTTACATGCTCGAGCGTGGCATCCCCTTCGCCACGCATGGCCGCACCGATATGGGGCTGATCCACCCCTATCATGACTTCGACAATTACGCCTTCGCGACCGAGGCTGTGCGCCACCTGGCCGGCATCGGCCGCCGCAGGCTGGCTCTGCTGGCGCCTCCAGTCGAACTGACCTACCACAGTCATACGCTGAACGGCTTCACCGATGCGCTGAGTGAGGTCGGCGCCAGCGAGATCCCATTCAACACCGTTTCGGTCGACCATTCGATCGAGCAGATCAGGATGAGGGCCGCGCAGCTGATGCGCCGCGACGTCAGGCCGGACGGTTTCGTCAGCAGTGCCGCTGCCGCGACACTCGCCATCGTCGCCGGCATCGAGGACGCCGGGCTCAAGCTCGGCCGGGACGTCGATGTGGTGTCCAAGCAGTCGTCCGACCTGCTGCACCTGTTCCGCAGGGAATTGCTGGTCGTCAACGAGAACTTCCGGCTGGCCGGCGCCGAGCTCGCCCGCTCAGTGTTGGGCTGGATCGGCGGCGCAACACCTGGCTCCTTGCAGAGCCTGAGCAAGCCGACCGCGGTTCTGGCCTATCGCCCTCCCGACTAGAGCGGGATATGTTCAAATTGAACTGGGCATCCCTCTCCATCTATTTGTCTTAGCCGCATTTCTGCGGCGCCAAGTGATTCCACTGGCTGCAAAATGCGCGCTGCTGACTGGCAGCCTTGGGCCGGAGAACGAACCCGGCAGCTGCGGAACCTGGACCTTCAAAAGCGGACAGGGGTGACGGCGACTGCCGTAAAATGGGCATAGGAGATAGGTGGATGCACGGAGATGATGGCGCCACTCCAATCAGCTTTCCAATGCTAGCCTTACGGCTGAAATCTGAAGCGGTTCATCTCTGCCTCCAATCACATGAAATCCGAGGTTCTCCGCGACGACATGTGGAGGTAGAACACGGATACCGGCGAGAAGATCTGCGGAGACCAGAATAGGATGACCGAGAGCCTTGGATAGCGACTCCAGACGTCCAGTGGTGTTCACGACATCGCCGAAATACGCGATCTTGTGTCGCTCAAGGCCAATCTCAGCGGTAACGACCGACCCGCAATGCAGCACGGCGCGAAACTCCGGCACCTGCCCGAAACGCGCTTGCCACGCCGCCGCCTGATCCCTTATGGCCGCCGCGAAGTCGAAGACGCAACGAAGACACGCGGCGTCCCGCATGCCGCGATCCATGGGCCAGGTGACCAGCGCCATATCCCCGATGTAGTCGTCAATAGAGCCCTGGGAGCGACGAACAGGCGACGCAAGTGCGTTGAATATCTGTCCGAGGTAGGCCTGGGTCTCCAGATCTCCGTACCGATCCGCGAATTTCGTGGAGCCACTGACATCGAGGAACAGAAAGATCCGCTCCTCCTTGATGGGACGGTGATAACGACCGAGAAGCAGGCTGGTGAACAGGCTTGGCCCGATAAGGTCACGCAGTCGGAACACGAATGCGACGAGGGTGGAGACGCCGAGTGAATACAGAAGACCGGACTCCGACATCACCATGGCTTCGCGAGCGGTGCTCATATAGCCGAGGAGATGGTGAAGCGCTGTGCCGGCGGCGGCGTTGCCGATCAAGATCATCAACACGTAGGTTGCGATCGTAGCCACGACGAAGACCGGCGTTGCCGCTTGCCGGATCACATTGCGCCATCGGCGCAAGATAACGCCGCGCTCATACAACAGAATAGGGGTTCCGATGAACACGCCCCTGACTGCGGAGTGCAGGGCCTCGACGTCGAACATCAGCGCGTAGGCCAAGCCCGCTACTGCCCCCACAATGGGTGCGAGGAGCCACTGCAAAGGGCGACGAAAGTGGTCCCGGCCAGTGTTCATTTCGTATCCTGCTCGATGACATCGGGGGCACTGCCCCGGCCTGCTGCTCGGTGCGGTTGTGATTTCATAGTTTCGCCCTGGGCACGCTCGATCATGTATCGTGGCATGCCCGTTTGCTCAGGCTAGACTCGCCACCTGAATTATGGCGTCTGCAAATGCCTTCGGTGCTTCTTGCGGAAGATTATGCCCTATGCCGCCGGATATGAGCCGGTGCTCGTACTTGCCCGAAAACTTCTTGGCATAGGCACTGGGGTCGGGATGCGGAGCGCCGTTGGCGTCGCCCTCCAGAGTGATCGTCGGCACGCCGATCACCGGCGCCTTTGCAAGTCGCTGCTCCAGAACGTCATATTGCGGTTCGCCTTCTGCGAGGCCGAGCCGCCAGCGGTAATTGTGGATGACGACCGCCACATGATCCAGATTGTCGAAGGCCCTGGCGCTGCGCTCGAACGTGGCATCGTCGAAATTCCACTGCGGAGAAGCGAGCTGCCAGATCAGCTTGGCAAAATCCCGCGTGTATTTTTCGTAGCCAACGCGGCCCCGCTCAGTGGCGAAGTAATATTGGTACCACCATTGCAGCTCGGCTTTCGGCGGCAGCGCCATCTTGTTGGCCTCCTGGCTGCCGATCAGATAACCGCTGACCGAAACCAAGGCCTTGCAGCGTTCCGGCCACAATGCCGCGACGATGTTGGCCGTGCGTGCGCCCCAGTCGCAACCGCCGACGATCGCCTTATCGATCTGCAGTGCATCCATCAGCGCAATGACATCAACCGCGACCACCGCCTGCTGGCCATTGCGTGGCGTTTTGTCGGAGAGGAACCGCGTGGTGCCATAGCCGCGCAGATATGGAACGACGACCCGAAAGCCTTTCGACGCCAAGATCGCCGCAACGTCGACATAGGTGTGGATGTCGTACGGCCATCCATGCAGGAGGATGACGACCGACCCTTTGCCAGGACCGACCTCGGCATATCCAATGTCGAGGTCGCCAGCTTGAACCTGCTTCAACGGACCGAACGACGTGTTTGCTGGTGGTTCGATTGTGCTGGCGTCCGGTTTCGTAATGCTGGACTGCGCATTTGCCGAGCCCGTCATGGCAAACTGAGCGGCCGCGACGGTGGTGACGGCCACGCCCAACAAGTGGCGTCGATGGAGGTCGATCTGTTCGGTCATAGCGGTTTGTATCCGTTGATAAGGCATGGTGCCTGGTGGAAGATTATCTTCGGTCGACTGTCACATCGGACACGTCGACCGTGATAGGTGCGAATGCTTGGTTTGCGACCCCCTCGGCGTCATGCAGGAGGACACGCCGCCGTGTCGGGAATACGAAACCGTCAAAGGTTTTGTGGTCATAAGCGTAGTGTGCGACCGGCGGGTTTCCCGTCACGTCGGGCGAATAGTCCATGCGCCGCTGCATAAACGCATCGTCGTAATAAAAGACCTGATCGGCGTTATGGTTGGCGATGGTCTTAGGGAACGTGACGGCCAGCCGTCGCCACGTTTGCGCGCCCTCTCTCCAGGGGGCGATTTCTCGTGCTTCGACGCCGGGCAGTGTGAAGACGAACGGCGCCGCGAGGTAGTTCCATACGGCGGCGCTCGTGAAGTACGCCACCTGGATCGCATCCCAGGGTGTGCTGCCATCCAGAAAGGGCAGCGGAAATGAGCCACGTGGATTGAAACGTTCCTCGATGATGCGGCCGTCGCGCGTAGCGATAGCGACCCGCTCGGGAGCGACATCCAGCACAGACATACGGTCTGGTGCTGTGAAGGGCGAAAAAACGATGTGCTCGCGATGTGGATCGAGCGTGACCGTCTGCTTGGAATAGATGTCCGGCCAGCCCCTTGCAGCCCAAAATACGCCCCCAAGCGACATTTCCGCAGTGATGCTTGTAACGTTACCCCAGTTCTGCAAACCGCCATGCGCCTCTAGAACCGCCGTCAAAAGCTTGTCCATTTTGATTCTCCTCGGGCGCTTTACTCAGGCTGACTCATTGAGTTTTCGCTTGGTTAGGCGGCCACGGCGATGCCGTACCGCGCCGGCGAGGTGTTGAGCGAAAGGTTTGGGATGAGTTTCTGCCGCGCCGCTTCATAAGCGTGCCAGTCGGCGACGTCGGGAAGCGAGGGAATAGTCACCAACTCGCCCTGGTCGAGGCCGGCAAGGGCCGCGTCGACGAGGTCATCGGACTGCATGATCGCCTTGCTCGGCAGATCGTCGAGTGAACCTCCTGATACGTCCCAGAAATTGGTGGCGATGGCGCCGGGCAGAACCGCCTGGATGCGCAGCTTCTTGTCCGCAAGTTCCTTGTGGAGCGACAGGCTGAAAGCGAGCACAAAGGCTTTCGTCGCGCCATAGACACCGTTGAGGATTTCCGGCGCGATGGCGACCGCTGACGAGATGTTGATGATTGTGCCGCCGCCTCGCGCCACAAAGGCCGGAACCGCTGCATAAGTCAGGCGGGTCAACGCCGTGATGTTGAGCCCGATCATCGCTTGCATCTTGTCGATGTCGGATTCCAGGAGCGGCGCGACAGCGCCGATGCCAGCGTTGTTGACCAACATCGTGATAGCGGGATCGGCCCCGAGCAAGGTCTCGATCCGGCCCAGATCCGCCTTGTCGTTGAGGTCAGCCGCAACAGTGCTGACGTTGCAATTCGTTGAGCCGGCGATGCGCCTGGCCACTTCGTCCAGCCTCTCCTGGCTGCGCGCCACGAGAATGAGGTCATAGCCGCGGCGCGCGAGCCGGTCGGCGTAGATCGCTCCAATCCCGGCGGAGGCGCCGGTCACCATCGCGATGTCCATTTTGGAATACGTCATGATCGCTCTCCCATTCGATTGCGCTGGCAACTGCGCGTCAAACCATCAGCCGCAAACCTGGCTTGGATCGCCGGCTAAGTTTGGCGGCGGGACGGTGACCCGTCCCGCTCACCCAATTTCGGTTGCTGCTTAAAGCGGCAGCGGTTTGCCGGCCTGCTCCGCCACCATGTACTTGGCGTACCAGTCGGGCCAGTTCTCGTCGCGCTGGCCGCCGTTGCGCTTCTCGTGCTCGCCATGGGCTAACCCCGCGCGCCACATTGCGGCCGCAAGGTCCGCTACCGAAGCATAGTCCGTCGTATTGGAATCGACCCGGCCAGGGAGCCGGGTGGTGACCTCCTGCAGCAGCCACTCGTTGCCGTCTGGATCCTTGAAGGTTGCGTAAGAGGAATAGCTCTGCCGCTCCGGATGCCTGCCGCTGAGCGCTGGTTTGCCCGGACCGGCGCGGTGGAACACTTCGCTCACCTCGACGCCGTGGCCAATGAGTTCGGCGCGCGCGGCGTCAATGTCCGACACGACGAGGAAAAGCCCGCTTGCGGAGCCGGGCGCGGCCGACGTGATGCCGGTGCCGAAATGGATCGAGGCCGGCGAGCCCGGAGGCGTGAACTGCATCGCCCGGAACGTGTCGCCGACGACGAAGTCGCCGTCGAGCCTCCAACCCAGGCCTTCGTAAAACTGCTTGGAGCGTGCTGCGTCCGAAACTGGGATAACCACGGCCTCGAGCTTCATGTCGAGCGTCCGCGTTCCGGGAGTTTCGATCGGTTTTTCGCTATGCGTCTGAGTGGTGCTGCTCATGTCGATCTCCTTAGGTTTAACCTGTTGAACGTTGAACGCGTCCGAGCTGGGGCCAGGTACGCGAGCCTCAGAAATCTTGTCGGAGCGGTCGGAACGCCGCACGCAACTCGGCGGAAAACAGTTCGGGCTGCTCCCAGGCGGCGAAATGACCGCCCTTGTCGACCTCATGAAAGTAAATCAGGTTTGGATAGGCGCGCCGGGCCCACGTCTCCGGGGCCAGATAAGTTTCCTCCGGAAAGACCGTGATGGCCACCGGCAGCGCGATCTCGAGGGTCCGCTCGACGGCGGCAAAAACAACGCTGCGTCCACCGTACTCCCAGTACAGCCGCCCTGCTGAGGTCGCGCTGTTGCTCAGCCAGTACTGAGTAATGTCGTCCAGCACCTCGTCCGGGGACTTTTCGGGATCGCTGTTGTCGTATGTCCAGCGTGAGAAGCCCGGATGCCCGAGCATCCACGCCGCGAGGCCTGTGGGAGAGTCATTGATGGCGTAGCCGATCGTCTGCGGCCGGGTGCCCATCATCGTAGCGTAGGATCTGTTCCCCATCTTGGCTGCAGCGCTGAGCGCGTCAAACGCTGCGCGTTCCTTATCCGTGAGTCCCGTTGGCGCTGGCCCGCCGACGGCGAGCACCGCGGCAATCTCGGGCGGCACCACCGCCGGCAAGTTGATATGAATGCCGAGCAGACCTGTCGGCGCCTGGCGCGCCATCGCGCTGGAGACGGGGGAGCCCCAGTCGCCACCCTGTGCGACGTAGCGGGTGTAACCCAGGCGTTTCATCAGCTCCGCCCAGGTTTGCGCGATGCGATCCGGTCCCCAACCCGTCTCTGTCGGTTTGCCGGAGAAGCCATATCCCGGCATCGAAGGCAGGACGAGATCGAACGCGTCCTCCGCTCGTCCGCCATGAGCTGTGGGATCCGTCAGCGGGCCCACGGTCTTGAGCAGTTCGAACACCGACCCGGGCCAGCCATGCGTCATGATCAGCGGCAAAGCATTGGGATGCTTCGAGCGGACGTGAATGAAGTGAATGTCCACGCCGTCGATCGTTGTCATGAATTGAGGCAGGGTGTTGAGCTTGGCCTCGGCCTTTCGCCAGTCGTAGCCGGTGCCCCAATACTTGACGAGCGGCTTCAGCTTCGCCAACTGTATGCCCTGCGACTGGTCATCGACCGTCTCGCGATCCGGCCACCGTGTTTCGGCGATGCGCCGACGAAGGTCTTCGAGCGCCGCTTGCGGGATGCCGACGGTGAAGGGCCGGATCGAGCGATCTTCGGCCGCACTGGCGTTGGCCAAGGCGGAAAAGATGCAAAGCCCGAATGCCAGCACGGTCGCCAACTTGTGGAGCTTCATGGCTGAATCTCCTTGCCCGGCGAGTGGAACGTCACCGTTTGCTTGGTGAAGACGTTACCTTCGGCGTCCACCACCTCGACTAGGACCTTGTGCTGACCGCGCGGCATGCCCACCAGGATGATGGTGTCGCTCTGACCGTAATCCGCCCACGCCCAGGGCAGGTCGTCGACGGTGAGGTGCAGATGCCCGACCCGCGGAGACACGTTGCGCGCGGCCGGCCCACCGACAGGCAGGATGCGCAGGTTCTCCACCCGGTACGGGATGAACACCACGCCCCCGGCCAACGGACCCGGAAGCGGCGGCTCCACGATCAGCTTTGGCGCGGGCTCGTTGTCGATGGGCACGACCGTGCTCTGGGCGAACGCACCCGTGGCGAACACGGTGCAAGCCGCGAGTGCGGTGAGCGTCTGGATGAGAAGGTTCATTGCATTCTCTCCTTTTGGAGATGCGCTGGGGGTTAATCGCCAGGAGGAGGGTGACGCGCACGTCCGGCGCGCCATCCCCGCTCAACACTTCACGCCGTCCGCAACGTCTTGAACGATGCGCGCACGTCGTCGGTGAAGTACTTCGGCTGCTCCCATGCCGCGAAGTGGCAGCCCCTGGGCGGGTGACCGTAATGCAGGAGCTTCGGGAACGCGCGCTCCGTCCAACTCTTCGGCGCCGTGTAGATCTCGCTGGGGTTCGCGCTCACGCCGACGGGAATGGTGATGCCTTTGGCGTCGAAGAAGCCCGCCTTCGCCGTTTGCCGGTGTTCCCAATAGAGCCGGGCCGACGAGATGGCCGTGTTGGTCAGCCAATAGAGCGTGATATTGTCGAGGATGTCGTCGCGGGTAAGGCCCTCCGGCTCCCCATCGAAGGAGCGGGCTATCAGTGCATAACTGTCCGCATCGTGATCGAGAATCCACGACGCCAGGCCGGCCGGTGAATCGACGAGCCCGTAAAGCGTCTGCGGACGAAGCGCCATCTCGTTGGCATAGCCCAGGCCGAACTTGTAGAAGAAGGCGACCTGCTCGTAGGCGCGCTTTTCGTCGGGCCCGAGATCGGCAGGAGGCGGACTGCCGGCGGCTAGCGCCTTCACAATCTCGGGCGGAATGGTCGCTGGCATATTGGTGTGGATGGCGATCAGCTCGGGAGGCGCCATCAGAGCCATCTGTTCGGTGATGAGAGCCCCCCAGTCGCCGCCCTGTGCAACAAACCGGTTATAGCCCAGGCGCTTCATCAGCACGGTCCACGCTTTCGCGATGCGCACCGGATCCCAACCGGGTTCGGTCGGTTTGGCGGAAAAGCCGTAGCCCGGCATCGACGGGATCACCACGTCGAACGCGTCGGCAGCGGTTCCGTCATGCGCCGTGGGGTTCGTGAGCGGATCGATGACCTTCAGCAGCTCGATGACCGAACCGGGCCAGCCGTGCGTGATGATGACCGGCAGCGCACCCTGATGGCTTGATTTCACGTGGATGAAGTGGATGTCCAGCCCGTCGATCTCGGTGACGAAATGTGGCAGCGACTTCAGCTGCGCCTCGCACTTGCTCCAATCATATTCCGTTCCCCAGTACTGAATGAGCTTTTGCATCGTCGCGAGTTGCACGCCTTGTGTGTCGCCTGCCGCCAACGTCGCCGAAGTCCGCCGAGAAGCTGCTTCGGACACCAACTCGCGATCGGGCCAACGCGTGGCGGCGATGCGACGGCGTAGCTCGTCGATCTCCTCCTGCGGGAAGCTGACGGTGAAGGGGCGGATTGAACTGGCTTCGGCCGCGGCCGCCGGCTGAGACGAGGTGAAGTTGAACGCGGCAGCACCTGCCGAAGTGGCAAGCAATGCGGTGGCCGATGTGGCAAGAAAGTCGCGCCGATTTGGCGCCGGTGATGCCGTGGACATGATCAGTCTCCTTCGTTGCGCGGTGCCATTAGAGTGGTTGACCACTTTAGTTGTGCTCTCACTCCGGTGCGCGCTCCATCGGACGTAGGTTGGTCGTGACCGCATTTTCGTTTATGGCGGTCATACCTTAGGTTTATTGGCCCCGACGGGCCCGAGCGTCCCTCGGTTGAACGGATGCCCTTCGACGATTGGACTTTTGGGGTCTGCTGAGCCTGATCGCGCCCAGCGATCAGCGACGCGCTAGTCGCTCTCACCGGCATTGTTTTTCAATGCAACGTCGAGGCAGCGAGACAGCGTGTCGCCGTCTAAAGGCTTGCTCAAAAAGCAGACGGCGCCTCGAACCAACGCTTGAGCGTGCACCTTTTCATCGGGAAAGGCCGTGATGAAAATGATGGGCGTGTGATGTCCACGTATGCGCAAGATATCGTGCAACTCGATTCCGCTCATCTCCGGCATCTGGATGTCTGAAATCAGACACGAGGTTTGAGCGAGTTGTTCCGAATGCAAGAACGCATGTGCGGATGGGAAAGCGTGGGCGACAAACCCAAGCGACCGTACAAGACTCGCAGTTCCGCTTCGAATGGATTCGTCATCGTCGACGATTGAAATAATGGGGGTGTCTGGCAAGCGATTGGCCCATCTATGCGCACCGACAATGGTACGAGTCGGCTGTGTTCGAAAGTCATACATAGATATGAGGCTACGAGGACATTTCCCGGCCGATACCGAGTGCTTCGGCCATTTTGACGAGGTCCGCGAGCGATTTCGCACGCATCTTCTTCATCGCGTGGCCGCGATGAATCTTAACCGTAATCTCGCTGAGGCCGATGTGAGCGGCGATCTGTTTGTTCATTAAGCCGGTAGCGACGAGCGCCATCACCTCCTGTTCGCGCGACGTCAGGCTGTCGAACAGGCCCTTTAAGTCGAGGCGTGCGCGATCGGCATCCAGCCTGGCCCGGTCGCGGGTGATCGCGGCGGTGACGGCATCCAACATATCCTGGTCGCGAAACGGCTTGGTGATGAAGTCGACGGCGCCGGCTTTCATAGCCCGTACGGACATGGGGATATCGCCGTGTGCAGTGATGAAGATGATGGGAATATGGACATCGGCCTTAGTCAACTCGGCATGAAGCTCGAAGCCGCTCAACCCCGGTAGCCGAACATCGAGAACCAGGCAGCTCGGGATCGGAGGCAGCTTGCTTTGCATGAGTTCGTTCGCCGAATGGAATAGTTCGGCGCGCAAACCGACCGAGCGGAATAACAGGCCGAGCGAGTCGCGGATTCCGACGTCGTCATCGATCACATAGACAGCAGGCTCGACCTCTGTCGTCGGCTGCAAACTGTTCGGTGCGACTTTGATCACAGACGGATCCTTGTCATGCGGAGACAGATCGAGTTGCGCTAAAATGAAATATGGCACCCCGGGGCCTGTTCGGGGCCGCCCACAACCGCCCATCGTGGGCTTCGACGATAGATCTGCAGATCGACAGGCCCATCCCCATGCCGTCGGGCTTTGTCGTGAAGAGCGGGTTGAATATTCGATCCACGTCTTGCGGACCAATTCCGGTTCCAGTGTCCGCAACCGAAACCGTTACGTGGCCATCGTCATGCAACTTGGATTTCACGGACAGCACCCGCGCCCCGCCGACCGCGGCCATGGAATCGATGGCGTTCGTCATCAGGTTTACAAGCAACTGCTGTAGCTGGATTCGATCGCCTGTTACCCGCGGCAGGCGTTCATCCAGATCGGCTTCGACCATTATCCGGTGTTTCGCCAGACCTTCTCGCACCAGGGTGAGTGTTTCCCCGATAAGACTGTTGAGGTCGAGCGGAGCTCGCTTGCGGTCTTCTTTCTTGAAGATCGTTCTAATTCCGTCGATCACCGCTGCCGCGCGATGACCACCGGCGATAATCTGCTTGAATGCCTCCTTTGCTTCCTCCAGATCGGGCATCGAGCGACCGAGAAAGCGCAGGCCGGCATCGGCGCTCGTTATCATGCCAGATAGAGGTTGTTTGACTTCATGCGCAACCGTGGCTGCGACTGCGTCGCCGGTTACCAGTCGCGCCTCGCGCTCGTGACGCTGGCCACGGACCGCTCCGAGAAGCCGCGTATAAAGGGTCGTTATCTCGTGAAGCAGAACCATAAGGACGAGTCCGCTGGACAGAACTCCGAAGATGCGGACGGTATACCAGCCAAGGCTGAAGCGAGCCGGATCAGGGTAATAGCTTAAAGGCATCTCTATCGTGAATAAGAGCATCACGACCATCAACCAAAGATCGAGCATTGAGTGTCGCCGGATCCAGAGCACGACCATCGCGGTGATACTTAGCAATGCGACGGGCGCGCCCACATAGGGCCACACCGGGCTAAGGCGAGTGGAATCGAGGGTCACGGGCGGCAATAACGCTTCGCCCGCTATGAAAAAATATGACGCCAACAAGACCACAGCTGCGGTCAGGGCGACACTGAGGCTAATCTCCGCACGCGCGGTACCCTGCCAAGATCGTTTGCTGGGGTTCGAGCCCTTTGAGAGGGCATAGCCTATGACAAATAGGGGAAAGCCAGCGTGCTGGAAAAAGTAGATCCATGACGTACTCTGCATGCCGCCCACCAGGCCGCCCTTTGGCGTGAACAGACCTGGAAATGCCAGAACAAACGGGATCAGCATGAGCGCTGTAAAGAGATATCCGCTTGCAATCAGGAGCGTGGCACGTGAGCGCAGGATGGAAAACTGAGTGTACAGGAGGATTGCGGTGATCGAATCGTTCACGAACATCGCTGTCGCATAGGCAGGGACGAAGGCGTCGACCCGGCTCAGATGGATGCCCGAGAGCGGACTAACAGTGATCAACACGTAGACGGCCAACAGGCCAAGCACAAAAACGAGAGCGAGCTGCTTCTGCGCCTGACTTGGCGGCAAGCTCGAGAGGACGAAAAAATCGTCCTCTGGGACTGTCACGACTGTCCTCTCCATAAGATACTCATCGCAGCGGCTGCAGCGCGCGGCACGAAAGTCATGGCGCTCGAAAATGATAAAGCTATTTTGCCTGAACTCATCGTCATTCTACCACCCGGGCTGCCAAGTAACAACGAACCAGGAGGCGCGTCAGCGAGATCGCACTTTCCTGCCAATGACCCGATCTCGAACGTGGATCTTCCCCGATCGGCGATTGGGCCGTGGCCCATCAAAACCGAGCAGCGGCGGATTGGGCTGCCCTGCTTGTTCGGCTTGTGCCCGGATCGACTCGAGTCCGTAGGCTCGGGCGCAGATTCGTCAGCGCGTGCCAATGACCGCAATGGGTCCGGCTCCGGCTGCTCGGTGTTGGGCTGGAACGGCGGCGCAACACCTGGCTCCTTGCAGAGCCTGAGCAAGCCGACCGGGGGTTCTGGCCTATCGCGCTCCTGACTGATCTTTTTGTTCAAGCATCGGATTTTTTCCCAAACCAGAAGTCACAGATGCGTGCCTGGCGGCCGCTCTGCCCCGGGTTCTCTGGAAACCGACCCGAATGCATCGTCCCGTCAACATATGTTGACACGAGACGATTTCGTCAACTAATGTTGACGCATGATCGATGTCCGCCAACTGCCCACACCTGACCAGCCGGAGGAAGCATTGGCTGCGGTCGTTGCGCTTCGGCGAGCGGCTGACCTATTGGAGCGTAGAGCGGTCAGGGCGGCCCTGAAGCAAGGTTGGTCCTGGGCGAAGATTGCCCAGGCACTCGGCATCTCCAAACAGGCAGCCCATAAGCGGCTGTCCGACATCAACGCCCAGGACAATCCGCCATAGGAGACGATCATGCTCAGCGGCATCAAAACCCGTCTATCGAACGTCCGCACCATCAAGACACTGTGCGAAAGTGCCGAAAACTACGCTTTAAAGGACCAGCAGCGACAGGCCGGCGCCGAACATTTCCTGCTGGCGGCCATCGATCTTCCCGACAATACCGCCCGTCTCGCATTCCGCGAAATTGGGGCGGATGCCGCTGGCTTCCGCGACGCGGTCGGCGCTCAATATTGGGAAGCCCTGCGCTCCGTTGGGGTGAACGCCGGCGAACAAATATCCTGGGGTTTGACCCCAGAACCGCTTCAGGGAGCGGCAGGCCTTTATGACCCAGCCCCGTCGGGAGTTGAGGTGATGAAGGAATTGGCGGCCAACCGAAACGATCACCGTCCACTGCTGGGTGCGCATGTCGTGGCTATAGTCGCCGCAATGGAGCAGGGCGCGTCGCGGCACGTGCGTTGCGCTGCATGGGAGTTGATCCCGGTGCGCTGATGGCGGCGGCGAACGAGTTCTCGCGCGCCAGCTGACGGAAGGTGGTGTAGGTTGGTTTGTCAGTGGCGGACGGAGTGTTCGAACGCATGCGCCGAAATATTCGGCTGAACTTCGGCAACACAACTAAGTCTGCTTTTGGAAGGCGATCGACAGCTCGAACGACGCCCATTGCGGCGCAAAGCGGAACGGCGCTTATACAGCCGTGTTTCGGCCTTTTGATCCGAGTTCCCGTGCTAGCTCAACGAATGCTCTGTGCGCCGCGGATGGATTCCGTCGTCCCGGGTAATAGATGCAGAGTTCGTCGGAAGGCGGCATCCATTCCTTCAGAACGCTGATCAACCGCCCTGCCTCAATATCCTCGCGCACGTCACGCTCCATTACGTAGCCCAGCGCCACGCCTTCGAGCACGGTGCCGCGGGACAGGCTTGCCTCATCCAAAGTCATCGGTCCGTTCACATCGATCAATAGCGGTTCCCCATCCTTCTCGAAGCGCCAGCGAAAGAGCGCGCCATTCGGCAGCCGGATACGGATACACCGATGTTGAAGGAGGTCAGTCGGCGTGGAAGGGCTACGACAGCTTCCAGATCGTGAAGGCCAGGCCTCGCCATTATCCCACTTTCCGCAATTCGACATCCATATTTATCCCAATTATCCGAACATCGAAATACGCCTACTTGTGGAGCGAACAATTCCCAAGAGGAGATGAGAGATGCAACTGCCTCAGGCGATCCAGGCTTATTTCGAAGCGGATCGGAAGAACAACTGCGAAGCTCTGCTGGCCTGCTTCGCGCCGACGGCCGCTGTCCATGACGAGGGCCGCTCCTACTCCGGGCACTATGCCATCGGCAATTGGTGGGAATGGTCGAAAGCCAGGTATCGGCATGTCGCCGATCCGCTCGAAGCCCTCACCGACGAGCATGGGACGAAGGTGATCGCCAAAGTCACCGGCGAGTTTCCCGGCAGCCCTGTAAATCTCACCTACGTCTTCCGTCTGATGAGCGACAAGATCGCAGCCTTGGAGATCGGCGCATGAGCGACTTCCTGAATCTGTCAGGCAAGCGCGCCCTGATCACTTCCGGCACAAAGGGAGCCGGTGCCGCAACCGTCGACCTGTTCCGCAAACTCGGCGCGCGTGTGCTGACGACGGCCCGCTCGTTCCCCGTGAACTCTTCGGCGGATCTTTTCGTGGCTGCCGATCTTTCCACCAGCGAAGGCTGCTTCACCGTGGCCGAAGCTGTCAGGGGTCAGTTGGGCGGCGTCGATATTATCGTTCACATGCTCGGCGGTTCTTCCTCGCCGGCAGGCGGCTTCTCGGCGCTGGGCGACAGTGATTGGCACAAGGAACTCGATCTCAACCTGTTTCCCGCCGTGCGGCTCGACCGAGAACTGATACCGGGAATGATCGCACAGGGAAGCGGCGTGGTGATCCACGTCTCTTCCATCCAGAGGCTGCTTCCCCTGCCGGAAGCCACGACCGCATACGCGGCGGCGAAGGCGGCGTTGTCGACCTACAGCAAAAGCCTCTCCAAGGAGGTGTCGCCGAAAGGCTTGCGTGTCGTTCGCGTGTCTCCGGGCTGGATAGAAACCGAGGCTTCCGCCAAGCTCGCCCGACGTCTCGCGGATGAGGCAGGCACCGACGTTGAAGGCGGCAAGAAGATCATTATGGACTCCCTCGGTGGAATCCCCCTCGGTCGCCCCTCAAGCCCGGCCGAGATCGCCAATCTCGTTGCCTTTCTGTCTTCCGATCGTGCCTCTTCGATCACGGGTGCGGAGTTCGTAATCGACGGAGGAGCCGTGCCTACAGTGTAAAAATGCCTCCCATGCTTGCCGGCTTAGGCCGTACTCCTCCAGACGCCCGTATGTTCATAGATCGCGTCACGTAGCTCCTTGACGTCACGGTTGATCTGGTTGAGATGCGCTGGGCTTTGTCCTGAGGAGGAAAGCAGAGCGTCAGCAAGGCAGCCTGCACGAGATCTGAGTTCGCGTCCCTTATCAGTCAGTGCAACCACGACCTGCCTCTCGTTCGCGGGATTCCGCGTCCGGCGCAGAAGTCCTGCCGCTTCGAGCCGTTTGAGCAAGGGCGTCAGAGTGCTCGACTCCAGCGCGAGCCTTTCGGCGATGCTGCCAACGGTCAGCTTGTGCTCGCGCCAGAGGACATTGAGTACGAGGTATTGGGGATAAGTCAGGCCCAAATCGTCCAGCAGTGGCTTGTACACCCTCTGGATCGCCATGCCGGCAGAGTAGATCGCGTAACAGAGCTGATCGTCGAGCGGCAATGGGTTGTTGAGTTTTTTCGCTGGCATGGGTGCTCTCCTTGGACCCGATATAGCCTACCCGATCCCAAAAAAGAATATCGCGATAAAAATTATGCTGGACATATCGCGGCTGGAACCGTAGAGAAAGATATCGCGATAATTGTTATCGGATGAATAAGAGGAGATCAGCATGACTTCCAGGACGACCAACCTTCTGGCCGCAACCGCCGCCGTCGCAGGAATTGCCGCAGCCACGGCCACTCACTCTGCCGAGATAATTCCCGACAACCAGACCGTCCGGAACGTGGTGCTGGTGCACGGGGCGTTCGCTGATGGATCGGGTTGGCGCGGCGTCTATGACGAACTGACCGCCCGCGGCTACCGTGTGTCGATCGTCCAGAACCCGCTTACCTCGCTTGCGGACGACGTTGCCGCAACCAAACGCATTCTTGACCGTCAGGATGGACCTGCGGTCCTTGTGGGACATTCCTGGGGCGGCACCGTGATAACGGAAGCAGGTACCCACTCAAACGTCACAGGCCTGGTTTACGTATCGGCGTTGTCGCCAGATGCCGGAGAGACGACTGCGCAGCAGTACGAAGGCTATCAGACCCCGCCTGAATTCGTCATCGAAACTACCGCGGACGGCTTCGGCTTCGTTTCTCCCGACCGGTTCAAGATTGGCTTCGCTAACGACACGACGGACGCGGATGCCGCTTTCATGCGGGACTCTCAGGTGCCGATAAACATGTCCGCCTTCGCAACCAGGCTCGAGCATGCCGCCTGGCGAAGCAAGCCGAGCTGGGCAGTGATTGCTACCGACGACAAAGCCTTCGATCAGCGTATGTTGCAAGCGATGGCGAAGCGCATCGGCGCGACAATCACGGAGGTCGCGGCAAGCCATGCGGTCTTTATGACTCAGCCAAAGGTGGTCGCTGACGTGATCGACGAAGCTGCCCGCAAGGGATCTGTCGAGGCGCAATAGTTCGGCCACGCGCCGTGTGCGGACATTTCGAGCTTTAAGCTGTCATAAACGAAAATACGGCCGCCGGATGGCTCATCCGGCGGTTTTGTTTCGATCGGCGGCGCGGCACCCGGCTCCTTGCAGAGCCTGAGCAAACCGACCGGGGTTATGGCCTATCGCCGTCCCGACTAGAGCGGATGCGGTCAAATTGAGCTGGGCCATCCCGCTCCATCTATTTGTCTTAGCCGCATTTCTGCGACGCCGAGTGATTCCACTTGGCTGCAAAATGCGCGCTGCTGACTGGCAGCCTTGGGCCGAAAACAGACCGGCAGCTTCGGTCTGCAAATCGTCCAGAGCGGACATATACGTTGGGCGCGGGCATCGTCGTGAGACGCCCGGCCGCAAGGACACTTCGACGTTGCCGCTCCCGCCCTACGGGCTCAAGATTCACTCAGCGTTCGACGCATTCTGGCAGGTGCACAGGCTTTTCGAAACGGGCCACCGCCTCTGCCTTTGCACAGGGCGGGAAACCGGCGAGCCGCATGGTCTCGATGAGCCGCCGCCTGTCGTCTTCATTTGTGTCAGGGAGGCTAACAAATCCCTCTATGGTAAGATCGGGAAACCATTTCAGTGCTTCCGCAAGCGCGGTTTTCGCTTCCGCCGTTCGGCCGGAGGCGGCCAGCGCAGCTGGGCGATATACCCACATCCGTCGACCGTAGTTCTCCGGACCCATTTGCTTCTGCATGCGAAGCGCGTCTTCATAGCGTCCGGCCATGAAATAGGCAGCAGCAAAAAGCCTCGTACTCGCCATCGGGTAATTCGGGTTAAGGCGGATTGCTCGATCGGCCATCTCGGCACCGCGCTGCGGCTCGCCGAAGCTGGATGCCAAGAAAGCGTAGAAGCTCAGAATTTCGAACTGGTTCGGCGCCATGCGTAGCGCCGTGTCGAATTCCATCTTGGCACGTGCAAGATCATTCCTGTCGCCGAAACTGAAGCCCAGCACGGCGTGCGCCTCCGCGTCGCTCGGGTCGAGCATGACCGCACGTTCGGCAGCCTCGGCGGCCAGTCGGAAGTTGGCCTCGAAATCGGCGCCGAAACTGGGCATGACGCCATACGCGTGATAGAGCTCGACCCAGGCGCGCGCGAGCCCCGGGTCGAATTCGACGGCGCGTTTGAGGAGCTTGATGGCCTCCTCGACATCGGCGCGATTCATCTTCGCAAGCTTTTCCGTGCCGAGCAGGTACAGCTCGTAGGCAGTAAGGTCGCTTGGCGGCTTGCGATGCGCCGCAATCCGGCCTGCAACCTCGATCACGCCGTGCCCGCCGCCGAGGCGGTTGGAGACCTGCTCGGAGATCTCCGTCTGGATAGCGAACAGATCTTCGTCGGGCCGGTCCCAGCGGTCCGACCATAGATGTTTGCCGGTTGCCGCGTCGAGGAGCTGCGCAGTGATGCGCAGCCGGCCGGCCTGGCGCTGGATCGAGCCTTCGACCACGAAACCGACCCCGAGCGTTTTGGCGATCTCGGCCAAACCGATCGATCTTCCGGCATATGTTTCAGTCGAGTCGTGCGCGATTACTTGAAATTCCGGGAAACGTGCGAGATCGGTGATGATTTCTTCGGTCAGGCCGTTGCCCAGTCGGCGTGCGGACGTCTCCTCACCCAACACGTCGAAGGGCAGCACCGCGACCAAAGGCTTGCCGCCAGGGGAGAGGGGCCGCAGCATCCACCCTGCAGCAGCGGCGACAGCAAGCACAATCAGTAGCAACCCCACAAAGGCGGCGAGCGGTCGCTGGAGCGCGCGATTACTCGTCCGGCTCGTGGCGGGCATCGCAGCCGCATTCGCCTCCGGCAGCGCCAGCATGTAGCCGCGCCGCGACTTGGTCTTCAGGATGGCATGTCCGTCATCCTTCAGTGCGCGTCGGATCTCGTGGATGCATTGCACCAAGCTGTCGTCAGTGACTGCCGTTCCCGCCCACACCGACTGCATCAGCTCACCCTTGGTGACGAGTCGGTTGGGGTTGTTCGACAAATAGCGGAGCACCGCGAACGCCTGCGGCCTGAGATCAATCGGATTGCCCGGCCCGTCGCTCAGCGTTTCGTTGCTCAGGTCCGCAACTACCCCATTGATAAGGAGCCTGGTCGGCGCCGGGGTGTTCATCGGCTATCTCAATGTCGCTGTCTTGCCTGCCTCGCTTCTTACCATAGTTTTCGGCGCCTGGACTGTCGCCCGATCGTCGTTTCTTCGGCAAAAGATCGTACGGCATTCGTTACTCGACAAGCCCTTCGGCTCACCCTCATGGCAACGTCTTCGGCATTGTCCCGAACAGCCGCCCAACCACAAACTCGTTGCATCGAGAGGAAGACCCACCCATGAAGCCGCGATCAGTCAACGCACGTCGTATCGGCATACTTGTGTTCTCACTGTGTGCTCTCGGGCTCATTCCCTCAGCGCCGATGGCCGCGGATGCCAAATTGGTCGTCGAGCCGGTGGTCGAGAAAAAGGTGAAGGAACTGCCACCCGGACCATTGTTCTGGCGGTTGGAGAATTTCCCCACCCTGGCCCAGGCCCAGGGCGCTGCGGGCTCCACCTCGCTTGCGGCGGAGGTCGCAGGCAAGGTCTGGCTGTTCACGCTTGGGCCGAAGGACGGCGCCACTGCCGGCGGAACCAATGTAACTGAGATTGGTCCCCTCCCATCGGTCAGCGCGAGCGAATACTTGCTGCGCATCAACCGTGCCGGCGGCGCGCCCGGCGCCAAGTCGTCGATCCATTCACATCCGGGACCGGAGGCCTTCTATGTCCTGGCCGGCAAGCTCGGCCAGAGGACGCCCCACGGCGTGGCTTATGCCGAAGCCGAAACGACCATGGTCGGGCATGGCGCCGATACTCCTATGGAAGTGTTCAACGCCGGAACAACCGATCTCGATCAGTTGGCCATCTTCGTGGTGGATGCCAATCGGCCGTTCTCGTCGCCGGCCAGCCTCGATTGAAGCGACATTTCGCTGGGTCGCGCGAATGTTTGGACGGCGACGAGGCGCCACCCCGGCGCTTTCATCACGGCGCGGTATCTACAAGAGCGGCGCATGCTGTTCAGGTATCGCGTCCGCTTGCCCCGAATGCAAATCCTCGATCGCCGCGGCGCGGGCGCCGTTGCGCTGGCATCAACCTGGCCTGCTGCTCCATATGGCGCAACCACGATTTCCACCGTGGCCGCTGACAATGTCGGCTTTCAGGCGGTGGCAAAGCTGACTTTAGGGGCCGATATCAGGCGCTAAGCTGCCGCTCCGCTGCCCCACGGGCCATGGAAAGCGCCCGGCCCATCGATGCGTTCGAAGCCGTGCGCGCCGAAGAAATCGCGTTGCGCCTGGATCAGGTTCGAGGTGCCGCGGCCCTGGCGGTAGCTGTCGAAATAGGCAAGCGCCGACGACAGCGCCGGCACGGGTGAGCCGGCTTCCGACGCCCCTGCCACGATGCGCCGCAGCGATGGATGCGCTTCCTGCATCATTGCAATGAAAGCCGGCGCCATCAAAAGATTGGTGGCCGCCCCGCCGGTGCCGAAGGCTTCCGCCATCGTGTCCAGCAATTGCGAGCGGATGATGCAGCCTGCCCGCCAGATCTTGGCGATGGTCGGCATCGGCAGGTTCCAGTTGAATTCCTTCGACGCGCCGCTCATCACCGCGAAGCCTTGCGCATAGGCTGATATCTTGCCGGCGAACAGCGCCAGTTCGAGATCGCCAAGAAGCGCGTCCTTGTCTCCGGAAATGGTGGTCACGCCGCCTTTGCCATAGGCGTTTTCGGCGGCCAGCCGCTCGTCCTTGATCGACGACAGCACGCGCGCCGCCACCGCGGCCTCAATCGCGGTGGCCGGAATGCCGAGCTGCTGCGCTTCGATGACCGACCATTTGCCGGTGCCCTTCTGGCCGGCGCGGTCGAGGATGATATCGACCACCGGCTTGCCTGTCTTCGGATCGTCGGCGGCCAGCACCTTGGCGGTGATCTCGATCAGGTAGGAGTTGAGCCGGCCCTTGTTCCAGCCGGCAAACACCTGTGCGATCTCCTTCGGCCCCATGCCTAACCCGTCGCGCAAGATGCCGTAGATCTCGGCGATCATCTGCATGTCGGCATATTCGATGCCGTTATGGATGGTCTTGACGAAATGCCCGGCGCCATCGGTGCCAAGCCATGCGGCACAGGGCTCATCCCTGAACTTGGCCGAAATTGCGGTCAGCACCTTTTCGACGCGTTTCCAGGACTGTTCCGTGCCGCCGACCATGATCGACGGTCCATGGCGCGCGCCCTCCTCGCCACCGGACACGCCCATGCCGATGAAGGTGAGACCCGAATCGGAAAGCTCGGAGAAGCGCCGCATCGTGTCGCGAAAATTGGCGTTGCCGGCATCGATGACGATGTCGTTGGCCGACAGCACGCCGCGCAGTGCCGCGATCTGCTCATCGACCGGCTTGCCGGCCAGCACCATGATGATGATCGGTCGCGGCGGCCGGATGGCGGCGGCGAGTTCCTCCAGGCTGTAGCAGGGAAAAACCATGTCCTTCAGCGCGCCGGCATTCTCGACGAACGCGTCGGTGCGTGCCGCGGTGCGGTTGAAAACGGCTATGCGGTGCCCCTTCTCGGCGATGTTGAGCGCCAGGTTGGAGCCCATCGTGCCGAGGCCGATCAGGCCGATTTCGGCTTTTTTCATCGTTTCTTCCCTGCTTTCGGATCTTTTGTTGAGGCGCGATTTGTAGCGGTGCCCATTCTTCTTGGGATGCCATTCTTGTCGAGATGCCAATCTTGCCGAAATGAATGACGGGCCTTCAAGGCCGCGTCAACCGCCTCGCCGAAATGTGTTGCGCAGACTGCCGGCTGGTCCTCAAGGCCTGATGTCGATCGGCGCCTCTATCTTCACGATCTCGAAATCCGAGACGAGAATATCGAGCCGTGCTGTCCATCGGCCGGGAACCGGGACGACGAGACCGTCGACGCGCCAGGTGCCGTCGCCTGGTTTTTTCGCCGCGCGCTTGATCGGCTCGATGCCGGCATCGGGTTTTGACAGCACCAGCGTCACTTGTTCAGCGTCGAGCGGGCCGAAATCTCCGGTCATGATGACGATCGAGGCGGCAACCGGCCCAACATGGCCGGGTGTGATGCTGAGGTCGGCCATCGCCTTCGGCGTGTGGATATGCACCGAAGCCGGCTGCGCCGCTGCGATCGCCAGGGCGCGTGGCGGCGGCGTGAAGCGCCAGCCGGCGGCAACGCCGAATATCGCCAGAACGATCAGCATCTCAATGCCGATCGAGCGGACCAGCCTCTTCTGTACTTCCGTCTCTCCCGCTTCCGCGGGACCGGTCAGCTTCCAGCGGTTGATGGCGGCCAGAATGAACAGAAACAACAGCAGCGCCAGCTTGACCAGCAGCAGCCGGCCATAGGCGGTCTCGAGCAAAGCTGCGGGCGCCTGTACCTGGATGACAGCCAGCACGAAGCCGGTGGCCGCAAGCACGGCCACGACAGGTAGGATCGCCTGGGAAAACCGATGCAGGAAAGGTGCGGCCTCGGCCGGCTTCCGCCTGATAGTGAGACCGAGCGGCGCAAGCGCCCCGGCCCAGAACGCGATGCCGGCGCCGTGCAGAAACACCATCGGCCTTGTCAGCCATTGCGGTTCGGCAGCACTTGCATGTCCGCTGGCGGCAAGGGCGGCGCCGACACCGGCCAGGCCGGCAAAGGCAAACAGCTTTGCGCCGCCGCGCGGCCCGACCAGCGACAGCAGGCCAAGCCCGAGCGCCACCAGCGCGACCAGCACTGTCCAGCCGAAGCTGGTGCCGAGCCCGGCCTGCCAGACGCCTGGCTGCGCCAGCCGGACGAACGGTGCGCCGAGCGCGTCCAGTCCCTGCAAGCCGAGCGATAACGGCGCCGCGACGAGGCCGCACAGGATCGCGGCGATGACGAAGCGCCGGCCGGAACGCCCGCCCTTCGCCAGCCAGGCGATGGCAAAGGCGCCGCCGACGCCGAGAAACAGGCCGAAACAGAGAAAGACCTTGCCGGTCCAGATTGCCGACCTCAGACCCCGATCGACAGCTTCGGCGACGGCCGGCGCCGCACTCGGCGCGCCGATCGAAAACAGCACCGAGCCGCCAACCGGATGGCCATCGGCGGAGATCACCCGCCAGCTCAGCACATGCGTGCCGGATCCGAGCCGTTGCGGATTGTCGATGTCGAGCGTCTGGCCATTGAGCCGAAAGGACGTCAGCGGAACCGGCGTTCCATCGGGCCGCACCAAGGTCAGCATCAGCGGTGACACCGGCTCGCTGAAGATCAGCGAGAACTGCGCGGGGCTCTGCGCCAGCACGGCGCCGTCCGTCGGCTCGGTTGTGACCAGCGCCGCGTGGGCGAAGGCCTGACCTGGCGCGGCAGTGGCGGCAAGCAGCACGATCGCGGCCAGCAGGCAGATCGCAAATCGGCCGGTTGTGCAGACCGTTCGCAGCAGGGATGCAGCACTCATGTCACGGCACAAAACAGCGGCGCACTCTTTCGAACAAGGCGCGCCGCCAAATAATCATTGCTTCGGCGCAAGCTTGAGGCCGGGCGCCGGATATTCCAGCGCGTCCTCATCCTGGCCGGCCGCTGGTATCTCGATCCAGCGTTCGGCGGCGCCGTCGCATTCCTGCACCACCGGGAAGTAGAGCGTTTGGCCGGCCGGCAGATCCGCCGCCAGTGTGCCGCGGAAGACGAATTCGTCGTAGAATTCGTCCGGCAGGCTGCCGCCGCTCCAGTTGACTTCCTTGACGCCGCTGGACACCTCTTGACCATGGAGCTGATAGGATTTCTCGTATCTGCCGTTCTTGACCTGCAGCGTCCAGCCGGCCTTCGGCATCGGCTTCACTGAAATCACTCCCTCCGGGATCTGCACGCGCACGGCGGTCGTCGCCTTGCCTTCACAGCCATGCGGCACGTGCAGGACGGCCTTGTAGGTCGAACCGACCGTCGCCTCCTGCGCTTCCAGCGTAATGTGGGCAAAGGCAGCACTTGTCCCCAGGACGAAAAACGCGCCGGCCGACAGAAGATAACTGTTCATGATGGTTCCTCGAGTTTGAATTGTGCGGATCTGGCCGGATCAATTGGCATGGTCGTGCATGCCGCCCGTTTCGCCCATGCCTTCCACCGCGAACTCGACGGCGACCGTGCCAGCCTTTTCGAAGGTCAGCGCAGCGGAAAACGTCTCGCCTTGTTTGGGCTGACGCTTGAGGCCGATAAACATCAAGTGATAACCGCCGGGAGCCAGCGCGACCTCGCCGCCGGCCGGGATTTCGAGGCCGCCGCTGACCGGCCGCATGGTCATGACGCCGTCCTTGACACCCATTTCGTGCAGCTCGGTCCTGTCCGACACGTCAGAGGAGATCGACAGCAGCCGATCCGGCGAACTGCCGGTGTTGGTGACGGTGAAGTAGCCGCCGGCGACTTTGGCGCCGGGCGGTGTGGCGCGCGACCAGGGATGCACGATCTCGAGGTCACCAACCCTGAACTCATGTGCAAAAACGGCCTGGGCGCTGATAAACAGCAGGGCGAGGAGGAGTACGGTGACGCCGAGTCGCTCCTCGAAGCTGCGCAGGAAGCGGCTGTTGCGGCCGAGCCGCGCGCGAAATGTGTGAGACATGATAGCTCCGGGAACTGAGAAATCGCGCCGTCGGCCGGTCGCGAACAGTTTCGATGTTGAACGAATTCGCCCGCGAAAAATTCCGCAAGGCGAACTGGGACGTATCAGGCCGTCACCGGAGGCGCGCGCGGATTCGACGGAGAGCGGTCGCGGGCAAAGTCGAGATGCCTGAACGCCGGCAGCACAAACGCAACGGCTTCGACGGAAAAATTGCCGGACACCGTAGCGGCAGCGGGCGGCGGCGCGTAGACAGCCGAAGCCATGCCGCAGCCAGGCATGCAGCAAGCCGGCATGTGCTGCTGGTGCGGTTCGCCGCCGGGAAGCTGGGCCGCGCTCTGCTGGGTGCAGATGACATTGCCGAAAGCATCGCGTTGCGAAGCATCCGGCCCGATGCCGAAGGCGAATGCGCCAAGCACCGACTGGAGCATGAGCAAATAGGCGGCGGCGAATGTCGCCGGCATGCTCCATCGTCTCCGCCGGATGTTCAAACGCCTGCCTCCTCACGCAGCAACGGCAAGATATCTAGCACGCGGCCGGCGCTCGGAAAATCGCCAAATCACCACTGCGGCAACGCGGTGCTTTAATGCAACAACCTAAAGCTCGCTACGCTTGCTGGCCTTCTGGAATCGACGTCAGCAGCGTGTGCCGCGCGGACTTCAGATGCTTGCGGCAGGCGGCGTCGACCTTGCCGAGATCGCGCGATTTGAGCGCCGCGATATAGGCTAGGTGTTCCGCGACCGCCACTTCGTTGCGCTCGCGCTCCTGCGCCTTGTTCCACTGATAGTGGTAGTGGAAGATCATGGCGATGACGTCGTAGAAATCGACGATGAAGCGATTGTGCGACGCGCGGTGGATCAGTCGGTGAAAGCGCTCGTCGAGTTCCGAGAATTCGTTGAAACGCGTGGCGATCTGGCGCGCCAGCAGGCGATGCTCGTCCTCCAGCAGGTCGAGGTCGGCCCACACCGGGCTGTCTTCCGGCAGGGCGGCGAAGGCGGCGGCCGAGCGCAGTTCGAACATCTCGCGGATTTCGGTCAGTTCCAGCGCGAAAGCGCGGGTAAAGCCTTTCAGCACCCAATGGCTGTTGCGGCGCTTCTCGATCAGCCCGAAGCGGGAAAAGCGGATCAGGAACTCGCGCACGCTGGTGGTGCCAACGCCGATCTCGCGCGCCAGCTCGAGTTCGTTGATCTGCATGCCGGGCTCAGCACCGCCGGCAAGCAGCCGCCGCATGAAGGAGCGCTCGATGATCTGCGAGAGCGTGTCGGTTTCTTCCTCGGGAAAAAAGTCGTCCGGCCGCGGCACGCGCAAAACCGTCTTGCTGCGCTTGTTCCAGGCGATCAGCCCCGTCTCTTCCATGCGCGCAAGGATGGTGCGGATGGTCGTGCGGCTGACGCCAAGCAGGGTGCCCAGCTCGGGCTCCGACGGCAGGCTTTTCGTTTCGTCGAGCAGCCGCAGACCGCGATTGTAGGCGTCCTTATAGACGTTGTTGCTCTTCGACATCCCCTGCCCCGTTGCGCGCCGGCGCTTGCGGCGGCCGGCTTGAAGCGCGATATGCAGATGCTCTGGCGCAGGCTCCCAGGAAGCGGAATCGCTTTTCGGAAGTCAGGCCTGGTTCCAGTGTGCGGTCCTCTGCGCATCCACAAGAACGCGCGGCTTCGTCATGAAAAAACAATTGACGCAAAACTGTTTTTTCACGATAAAAGACATTAACTGTTAACAGGCGCGTGTCAATCGCTTGCCGATCCCAAGAACACCCAGGAAACTGCCCGTGAACACCGCAAACAGCATTCTTCTGTCCCCCGCCGACAATGTCGCGGTCGCCAACGGCCGCATCGAGATCGGCGCGGTGCTGCCGGGCGGCGCCGTTGCCACGGCGCTGATCGAACCCGGCCACAAGGTGGCGATCAAGCCGATTGCCGCCGGCGAGGCCGTGGTCAAATACGCCCAGGCGATCGGCCGCGCCACTGAAGCCATTGCGCCCGGCGAGCATGTCCATTCGCACAATCTGGTCTTCGAATCCGGGCGTTTGCCGGTGGTGCCGCCGAGCGAGGCCGTGCACGCCACAGAGGCCGATCGCGCCCGCACCTTCATGGGCTACCGCCGCGCCGACGGCCGTGCCGGCACGCGCAACTTCATCGGCGTTCTCGCCAGCGTCAATTGCTCGGCCACCGTTTGCCACGCCATCGCCGACGAGGCGAACCGGACGCTGCTGCCCAGATATCCGGGGATCGACGGCTTCGTTCCCATCGTTCACGGCCAGGGCTGCGGCATGAGCGCCACCGGCGACGGCATGATGGTGCTGCACCGCACGCTGGCCGGCTATGCTCGTCACCCGAATTTTGGCGGTGTGCTGATGGTCGGTCTCGGCTGCGAGGTCAACCAGCTCACCCTCTATGGCCAGAAGGGCGTCGCCGCGGGAAAGCGCCATTTCAACATCCAGGAAGCCGGCGGCTCGCGCAAATCTGTCGAGAAGGCGTTGGTCGTGCTGGCCGAGATATCAGAGGAGGTCGGCAAGCTCGAGCGTGAGCCGATCCCGGTCAGCGAGATCGTCGTCGGCCTGCAATGCGGCGGCTCCGACGGCATGTCCGGTATCACCGCCAATCCGGCGCTGGGCGCCGCCGTCGACATCCTGGCCGGCGTCGGCGGCATCGGCATCCTTTCCGAGACGACGGAAATCTACGGCGCCGAGCATCTGCTCGCCTATCGTGCGGCGACCCCGGAGATCGCCGCCAAGCTCGATGGCTATGTAAAGTGGTGGGAAGATCATGTCGCCAAGCATGGCGCCTCCATCGACAACAATCCGTCACCAGGCAACAAGCGCGGCGGCCTGACCACCATTTTGGAGAAGTCGCTTGGCGCCGTCGCCAAGGGCGGCCAAACGCCGCTCAACGGCGTCTTCGGCTATGCCGAGAAGGTCAGCGGCCGCGGCTTGGTGTTCATGGACACGCCCGGCTACGACCCGGTTTCCGCCACCGGCCAGGTGGCTGGCGGCGCCAACGTCATCGTCTTCACCACCGGCCGCGGTTCCTGCTTCGGCTGCCGGCCGACACCGTCGATCAAGGTCGCCAGCAACTCGACCATGTACCACACGATGGAAGAGGACATGGACGTGAATTGCGGCGTCATCGCCTCGGGCGAAAAGACCATTGCCGGCATGGGCCGCGAGATTTTCGAGTTGATCGTCGAGACGGCTTCCGGCCGCAAGACCAAGAGCGAGGAGTTCGGCTACGGCGACAACGAGTTCGTGCCCTGGCACCTCGGCGCGACCCTCTAGCCCGACCGCTAACCGACAACGACAACGGACAGACCGGAACAACGGCCGGTGGGAGGTTTTGCATGAGGAAACGCCGTGTCGGCAGCACCGGGCTGGAAATAACCGAGGTCAGCTTCGGCGGCGCGGCGGTCGGCGGGCTCTACCGAGCCTGTCCACGCGAGACGGCGATGCAGACGCTGCAGGTCGCCTGGGATGCCGGCCTGCGCTATTTCGATACCGCGCCCTTCTACGGCTTCGGCCTCTCGGAACGCCGCTTCGGCGATTTCCTGCGCGACAAGCCGAGGGACTCCTACGTGCTGTCGACCAAAGTCGGGCGCCTGTTGCGGCCGGTGCCGGAAGACCGGATTCCGGACCATTCCTATGTCGATCCGCTGCCCTTTGCGCCCGACTATGACTATTCCTACGACGGCATCATGCGCTCGGTCGAGTTCAGCTATGCGCGGCTCGGCCTCAATCGAATCGACATCCTGTTCGTTCACGACATCGGCGTCTATACGCATGGCGTCGAGAAAACGAAGCTGCATTTCCGCCAGTTTTTGGATGGCGGGCTGAAGGCGCTGGAAGAGCTAAAGTCGTCCAGGGTCATTTCCGCCTACGGCCTTGGCGTCAACGAGGTTCAGATCTGTCTCGATGTGCTGCGCCAGGCGCCGCTCGACTGCATCCTGCTCGCCAGCCGCTATTCGCTGCTCGACCGCACCGCCGAAGCCGAATTGCTGCCGCTTTGCCGGCAACGGCAGAGCTCGCTGATCATCGGTGGCGTCTTCAACTCGGGCATCCTGGCGACCGGCCCGGTGCCGGGTGCGCATTTCGACTACCTGCCGGCCACCCAGGACATTCTCGACCGGGTCGGTGCGATGGAAAAAATCGCCGCCGAGGGCGGCTACCCGCTTGCCGCGGCGGCGTTCCAGTTCCCGCTGCACGAGCCTGTGGTGGCTTCTGTGCTGACGGGCACCGCCAAACCGGCCAATCTGGAACGAAATCTCCAGCTGCTCGACATCCAGGTGCCCGAAACAGAATTCGCCAAATATGATCCCTACACGGTCGTTCAGAAACTCGGCTGATGCGCTGCGGCCTTCGCCGGTTGAACGGCGGATGGTGCGATCAGGAGGCGCACCACCGTACGCCTCAAAAAAGAATGAATATTCCATCTTGACTGGCAGATGGAATTAATATTCCATGCCTTTTCGGAGAGGGGATTTGGCAATGAGGATCGGCACTCCCTTCCGGTCGAGGCATACGCAGGACGATACCAAACACCGCTTGCGTCGACCGGACCGATGCACTATCAAAATGCGTTAAATGTTTTTTATTGATAAAGTTCCGTTTGGGCAACGCCTATCCAAACCGAGCTTCCGCTACGTTCACCGGGCGACTTAGGGAGGAAGTCTAATGAAATTCGTGACCAGCATTCTCAACCGCCGCGCATTCGTGGCGCTCGCCGCCGCCTCGATGCTTGCCGGCGTGATGCATTCGGCGCCGGCTTCGGCGGCGGACGTAACCATTCCGATCATCGTCAAGGACACCACCTCTTTCTACTGGCAGATCGTCCTGGCCGGCGCCCGCAAGGCCGGCAAGGACCTCGGCGTCAACGTGCCGGAACTCGGCGCCCAGGCGGAGACCGACGTCAACGGCCAGATCTCGATCCTTGAAAACGCCGTCGCCGGCAACCCGGCTGCCGTGGTCATCGCACCGACCGAGGCCAAGGCGCTCGGCAAGCCGATCGACGAGGCAGCCACCAACGTCAAGATCATCGGCATCGACTCCGGCGCCGACTCCAAGGCCTTCACCTCGTTCCTGACCACAGACAATATCCAGGGCGGCCGCGTCGCCGCTGACGGTCTGGCGGCCGCGATCGGCGAAGCCAATGGCGGCAAAATCGAGGGCGACGTCGCCCTGATCACCGCGCTTCCGGGTGCCGGCTCGCTTGAGCAGCGCGCCCAGGGCTTCAAGGAACAGCTTGCCGCCAAATATCCCGGCCTCAAGCTCATTGCCGACAAATACGCCGACGGCCAGGCCACCACCGGCCTCAACATCGCAACCGACCTGATCACCGCCAACCCGAATCTCAAGGGCATCTTCGCCTCCAACCTGATCATGGCGCAGGGCGTCGGTCAGGCGATCGCCGAGAACAGCCTTGCCGGCAAGGTCGGGCTGATCGGCTTCGACAGCGACGAGAAGCTGGTCAAGTTCCTCAATGACGGCGTCATTTCCGGCCTCGTCGTCCAGGATCCGTACCGGATGGGCTATGACGGCATCAAGACGGCGCTCGCTGCCTCGAAGGGCGAGAAGGTCGAGGCCAATGTCGACACCGGCGCCAACCTCGTCACCAAGGCCAACATGAAAGATCCGAAGATCGACGCGCTGCTCAATCCGAAGCTCGACTGAGCACCGGCATTGGCACACCGTTTCCGGGGCTTTTTGCCCCGGAAACGACCTACACGCGTGCCACTCGTGAGGCCAATCTGGGAGGATTGTCATGACGTCGACGGCGCAGGAACTGCATCCGGCCCCAACGCTGGAACCGGGCAGGACGATCCTCGAACTCAAGGGCTTGGAGAAGCGATATCCCGGCACGCACGCGCTGAAGCCGGTTAACCTCGCCTTCAAGGCCAGCGAAATCCACGCCATTGTCGGCGAGAACGGTGCCGGCAAATCCACCCTGATCAAGCTGCTGACCGGCGTCATGCCGCGCACCTCCGGCGACGTCATCTGGGAGGGCAAGCCGGCAGCGCTGGCGACGCCGCATGAAGCGATGGCGCTCGGCATCAATGCCGTGCATCAGGAGGTCGTTCTGTGCCGCCATCTCACTGTCGCGGCCAACATGTTCCTCGGCGAGGAGGATTCCCGCTTCGGCATCCTGCAGCAGCGGGCCATGGTCAGGGAAGCGCAGAAGATCATCGACGATCTCGGCTTCGATCTGCCGGCGCATGTCGTGCTGGGTGACCTGACCATAGGCCAGCAGCAGCTGATCGCCGCCGCCCGCGCCACCGTGCGCGGCACCAAGTTCCTCATCTTCGACGAACCGACTGCCTATCTCACCCGCAAGGAAGCCGACCAGCTGTTCACGCTGATCCGCCGGCTGAAGGGCGAAGGCGTCACCATCATCTACATCAGCCACCGCATGGAAGAGGTGTTCGAGCTCGCCGACCGCGTCTCAGTGCTGCGCGACGGCACGCTTGTCGGCACCAGGAACATCGCCGAGACCAACGACGCCGAGCTGGTGAAGATGATGATCAACCGCTCGATCGAGCAGGTCTATCACAAGGAGCATTTTACCCCGGGCGCGACGCTCCTCGAAGCCCGAAATTTTTCCGGCAAGGGCTTCGAAAATGTCTCGATGACGGTCCGTGCCGGCGAAATCGTCGGGCTCTATGGCCTGATCGGCGCCGGGCGCAGCGAGTTCGTCACCACGCTCTATGGCCGTCATCGCAAGTCGGCCGGCCAGATCCTCTGGGAAGGCAAGGAGGTTCAGGTCAACTCCGAGCATGACGCCATCAGGCTCGGCATGGCTCTGGCGCCGGAAAGCCGCCGCGACCAGGGCCTCTGCCTCAACCTGCCGGTCGGCCTCAATCTCAATCTGCCGATCTACAAGCGCATCTCCAGCAATCTGCTGATCTCCAGCGCGCAGGAGAAGACCGAGGCGGATCGCCAGATCGCCAATCTCAGGATCAAGACGCCGACGCGTCACGCCCTCGCCTCCAGCCTGTCCGGCGGCAACCAGCAGAAGATCGTCATCGGCAAATGGCTGGCGCACGGCGCCAAGCTGTTCATCTTCGACGAGCCGACAGTTGGCGTCGATGTCGGCACCAAGGCCGAGATCTACCGCCTGTTCAGTGCGCTTTTGTCCAAGGGCGCCGGCATCATCCTCATCTCGTCCTATCTGCCCGAGGTCTATGAACTCGCCGACACGCTGCATGTGTTCCGGCGCGGCAAACTGGTGGCCACTCATGGTTTCCACACTGCCGACCATGAGGAGATCCTCACCCAGGCACTGGCCGAGAAACAAGAAAAACCGGGAGGACAGATATGAGCACCGAGGCGATCCCGGCCGAAAGGCCGAAACGCAACTACAACGCCCTGTTCGGGCTCACACTGCTGGCGCTGCTGGTTCTTTTGTGGGTCATCCTGTCGGTGGCGACGCCGAGCTTCTCCTCCGCCAACAACATCTCGAACCTGCTGCGGCAAGGTTCGATGATCGCCATCCTGGCGGTCGGCCAGACCTTCGTCATCATCACCGGCGGCATCGACCTTTCCGTCGGCGCCGTCGTTGGCTTCGCCACCGTCATCGTTGCGATGCTGATCAATGCCGGCGTGCCGATTTACCTCGCCATCCTGATCACCTTGCTGGTCGGCGTCGCCATCGGACTGTTCCACGGCTTCGGCATCGTCAAGATGGGCCTGCCGCCCTTCATCATCACGCTGGCGACACTGACCTCGCTGCGCGGCATCGGCCTTTTGATGACCAACGGCAACTCGATCTCGATCAACAACGACGCCTTCCAGCTGTTTTCGCGCAGCTCGTTCCTCGGCGTCCCCAATCTGTTCTGGATGGTGATCCTGGTTGGCATCCCTGCCTACATCTTCCTGCATCACAGCCGCTGGGGCCGGTATCTGTTCTCGGTCGGCTCCAACGCCGAGGCCTCGCGTCTGTCCGGCGTCAACGTCCAGCGCACCATCTACATGGCCTATACGCTGTCTGGCCTCTGCGCGGCTTTTGTCGGCGTGCTGCTTGCCTCGCGCATCGGCATCGGCAATCCGACACAGGCCGAGGGCTGGGAGTTGCAGGCGATCGCCTCGTCGGTGATCGGCGGCACCTCATTGTTCGGCGCCGTCGGCTCGGTGCACGGACCGCTGCTTGGCGCCTTCATCCTCGCCACCATCAACAACGGCGCCAATCTCTTGAACGTCAATGCCTTCTGGCAGCGCATCATTACCGGCGTGCTGATCATCGTCATCGTCTATTTCGACGGCCTGCGCCGCCGCGGCAAGTAGACCATCTTAACAACCGCCGGCCCGGCGATCGGGCCGGCGGTGCCATGAACCGACTGGATCAAAGCATGAAAGCCGTCATCTGCCGTTCGCCCGGCGATCTTGTTGTGGAAGACCGCCCGGCGCCGAGCACACCACCGCCGGGCTGGGCGCTGGTCGCGGTCAGTCATGTCGGCATCTGCGGCACCGACTATCACATCTTCGAGGGTAAGCATCCGTTCCTCGCCTATCCCCGCATCATGGGCCACGAAGTGTCCGGTACCGTGATCGAGGCTGGCGAAGGCGTCGAGCTGGCCGTCGGCGACCCCGTGATCATCAACCCCTATCTCGCTTGCGGCAAATGCATCGCCTGCCGCCAAGGCAAGCCGAATTGCTGCGTCAGGATCGAGGTGTTCGGCGTCCACCGCGACGGCGCCATGTGCGAACGGATCCTGGTGCCGGCGCAAAATCTTTATCCGGCCAACGGCCTGTCGCTGGCCGATGCCGCTGCCGTCGAATTCCTGGCGATCGGGGCGCATGCCGTGCGGCGCTCGCTGACTGGTCCCGGCGCGCGCACGCTGGTCATCGGCGCCGGGCCGATCGGCCTCGGCACGGCGCTGTTTGCCCGCATCGCCGGACTCGACGTGACGCTGCTCGACATGAGCGCGGAAAGGCTCGGCTTCGTCGCAAGCGAACTCGGCTTCGCCACCCTCGACGGTTCGCGGCAGTCTGCGACCGATCTGGTGCGCGAGGCGACCGGCAGCGAAGGTTTTGACGTGATTTTCGATGCCACCGGCAACACCCAGTCCGTCCAGTCAGCCTTCGCCCATGTCGCGCATGGCGGGACGCTGGTCCTGGTCAGCGTCGTCAAGGACGACATCGTCTTTTCCGATCCTGAATTCCACAAGCGTGAAATGACGCTGATCGGCAGCCGCAACGCGCTGCGCGCCGACTTCGACCATGTCGCTGCCTCGATCCGCGATGGTGCTGTGCCGCTGGCAAAGCTCGTCACCCATCGCACGACGCTTGGCGGCACGCCGCGCGACCTCGCCCGCTGGGCGCATGAGAAATCCGGCCTGATCAAGGCCGTCATCCAGGTCGGATGAACCGGACCTAAAGCGCCGATATCTTGAGCTCGACCCGCTCGGCCGGAAACCGCGTTTCGGCGAACTGGATCGGCTGGCCGTCCGGCGTGACGTTGACGGCGACCGTGACCAGCACGATGGCGCCGGGCTGCAGATCGAGATCGGCAAGATCGGCGGCGTCCGCATGGCGGGCCGACAGCACCGTCGATTGCCTGAGATAGTCACCGATGCCGAAACGCCGGAATGAGGCGGTCACCGATCCGGTTTCGGCCATGGCGGCATCGATGCCGGCGAAGCGAGACGCATCGAACCAGCCGGTGGCACGCGAGACCGGTTGCCCATCGGCTTCGCCGCGCGTCTCGAGGCGTATGACAGTCGAACCCCTGGCAAGCCCCAGCCCTTCGGCGACGCGCCGGCTGGCCGGCTCGACCGCCGATTCGAGCAGCACGCTGCGGCGCTCCGACGCCTGCCCTTGCAAGCCCTCCGAAAAACGGGTGCGCGCTCCGATCGGATAGGACAGGCGCTTGCGCGACAGCACAAAAGTGCCGCGCCCCTGTTCGGCCCTGAGCACGCCATCCTGCACCAGTGCGGCGATGGCGCTACGCACCGTATGGCGGTTGACGCCATAGCGCTCGGCCAGTGCAACTTCCGGTGGCAACGCAGCATTCTCGGCAAAGTCGCCGACGGCGATCGACTGCAGGATCTGGTCGGCGATCTGCCGCCACAGCGAGACGCCGCTGCGCCGCTCCAAGCTGCTGGCCATCTGCTGACCGATCATCTCTTTGCCCCGATCTTTTTCGCGCTGTCATCCATCCGTCATGGACACGCTTTAGAAAATAGTTATAATTTGTATAATTGTCTACATCATTACACAAATTTGCAGCGAGAAGGAACGGCGGCCATGCGAGGACAGGAAGCGCGCGATCAGCAGCTTGAGCGCAAGGCCGTCATGGCGACGCTGGCGCAATCGACCGGCGACGATATCGTCCGTCTCTGGAACGAAGCCGGCCTGCCTTCGCAAGCAGAACTCCTGCGCGGCCCCGAAACCGGCCTGGTCACCGTGCGTGGCCGCATCGGCGGCGGCGGCGCGCCGTTCAACGTCGGCGAGGCGACAGTCACCCGCGCGACGGTGCGGCTTGCCTCGGGAGAAGTCGGCCACTGCTACGCGCTGGGCCGTGACAAGCAGAAAGCAAAACTGGCAGCGATCGCCGACGCGCTCTGGCAGGATCCCACCCGCCGCAACGAGGTCGAGAGCAAACTCATTGCGCCGCTGCAGGCCGCACTGGCCAGCCGACGTGAGCGGCGGCGCGCCGAAACAGCGGCAACGAAGGTCGATTTCTTCACCATGGTACGTGGAGAAGACTGATGGACATCGCAACCCAGGCGATCGAGGGCGGCTTTGCCGATCCGGTGTTCGACGCCCAGACGGTGTTCCGCGCCGTGATGGACGCAATGGCGCGGCCGGGCACCCTGCAGCCTCTGCCAGTCTTTGCCCGCCCGCCGGCGCCGCTGTCGGCCACCGCGGGCGCCATCGCGCTGGCGCTGTGCGACAACGACACGCCGCTCTGGCTCGACCTCGTTTTGCAGGCCCCAGCAGCGGTGAAATCCTGGCTCGGCTTCCACACCGGCGCGCCACTGGCCCACACGCCAGCCGATGCGCATTTCGCGCTGATCGCCACGCCGGCCGAGATGATGGCGCTCGACGGCTTTTCACAAGGCACCCAGGACTATCCCGACCGCTCGACGACGCTGATCCTGCAGGTCAGCGACCTTGTCTCAGGCGCCCCGCTGCTGCTCGAAGGTCCCGGCATCGAAACAACCGCGACAATTGCGCCGGCGCAGATGCCGCGCCACTTCGTCGAACAATGGAAGCAGAACAATCAGCGTTTCCCCCGTGGTGTCGACATTATCCTCGCCACCCCGGAAGGCGTTGCCTGCCTGCCGCGCACGACGCGCATCAAGACGATGGAGGCGTGATATGTATGTCGCGGTAAAAGGCGGTGAAGCGGCCATTGCCAACGCCCACGCCCTGCTCGCCGACCGCCGCCGCGGCGACCGTTCCGTGCCGGCGCTGCGCCTCGACCAGATCGTCGAGCAGCTGGCGCTCGGCGTCGATCGGGTGATGAGCGAAGGTTCGCTCTACGATCGCGAATTGGCGGCGCTGGCCATCGTTCAGGCGCGCGGCGACATGATCGAGGCGATCTTCCTGGTTCGCGCCTATCGCACCACGCTGCCGCGCTTCGGCTACACCAGGGCGATCGACACCGGCGCCATGCTGGTCGAGCGGCGCGTGTCGGCGACCTACAAGGATCTGCCCGGCGGCCAGCTGCTCGGCCCGACCTTCGACTACACGCATAGGTTGCTCGATCCCGAGCTTGCCGCCGGCGGCGATGTCGCCGAGCCGCTGCAGCGCGCCAGCGACGCGGAAGCCATGCCGCGCGTCTCTGCCATCCTTGCCCGCGAAGGCCTGATCGAGCCTGACGGCGACATGCCGCAGGACCATGTCCCCGGCGACATCACCCGCGAGCCGCTGGAGTTCCCGATGGCGCGCGACATCCGCCTGCAGGCGCTGTCACGCGGCGACGAGGGTTTTTTGCTGGCGCTCGGCTATTCCACCCAGCGCGGCTATGCCCGCAACCATCCCTTCGTCGGCGAGGTTCGCATCGGCGAGGTCGAGCTGGAACTCGACGTGCCGGAGCTGCCTTTCGCCGTACCGTTCGGTTCTGCGCGTGTCACCGAGTGCCAGATGGTCAACCAGTTTAAGGGCTCGGCCAAGGCGCCGCCGCAATTCACCCGCGGCTACGGCCTCGTCTTCGGCCAGAGCGAGCGCAAGGCGATGGCCATGGCGCTCTGCGACCGCGCGCTTCGTGCAACCGAATTCGGCGAAGATGTCGTCGCCGCTGCCCAGGACGAGGAATTCGTCATCTCGCATTCCGACAATGTCCAGGCGACCGGTTTCGTCGAGCATCTGAAGCTGCCGCACTATGTCGACTTCCAGGCCGAGCTCGACCTGGTGCGCCGCATGCGCGCCGAGCACGACGGCCGCGAAAACGCCGGCAAGGCCGATGAAAAAAGGGAGGCCGCGGAATGACCGCACAACCGACCGATATCGCCACCTACAACTTCGCCTATCTCGACGAGCAGACCAAGCGGATGATCCGCCGCGCGATCCTCAAGGGCATCGCCATTCCTGGCTACCAGGTGCCGTTTGCCTCGCGCGAAATGCCGATGCCCTATGGCTGGGGCACCGGCGGCGTCCAGGTCACCGCCTCGATCATCGGCCCGCACGATGTGCTGAAGGTCATCGACCAGGGCGCCGACGACACCACCAATGCGGTTTCAATCCGCGCCTTCTTCAAGAAGGTCGCCAATGTCGCCGTCACCACCGAGACGGCAAAGGCGACCATCATCCAGACCCGCCACCGCATCCCCGAACATCCGCTGACCACGGGCCAGGTGCTGGTTTACCAGGTGCCGATCCCCGAGCCGCTGCGCTTCCTCGAGCCGCGCGAGACGGAAACGCGCAAAATGCATGCGCTGGAGGAATACGGCCTCATGCATGTAAAACTCTACGAAGACATCGCCAGGCACGGCCGCATCGCCACCACCTACGCCTATCCGGTCAAGGTCGAGGGTCGCTATGTGATGGACCCGTCGCCGACGCCGAAGTTCGATAACCCGAAAATGCACCGTTCGCCGGCTCTGCAACTGTTTGGTGCCGGCCGCGAAAAGCGCATCTATGCGCTGCCGCCTTTTACCGACGTCGTCAGCCTCGACTTCGAGGACCATCCGTTCGAGGTGCAGACCTTCGACCAGCCCTGCGCACTGTGCGCGGCCGAAAACATCTATCTCGACGAGGTCATCCTCGACGACCATGGCGGCCACATGTTCGTCTGCTCCGATACCGACCATTGCGAGAAGCGGCGCGAGCAAGGGCATCGCGGCCACCTTGCGCCCGAGACCCCTCCTGCCCTGGAAAAAAGGGAGCCGGCGCAATGACGGACGAACCGCTGCTGCGCGTTTCCGCGCTGTCCAAGTTCTACGGCTCGCGCATTGGTTGCGAGAACGTCAGCTTCGATCTGTGGCCGGGCGAGGTGCTGGCAGTGGTCGGCGAATCCGGATCCGGCAAGACGACGCTGCTCAACTGCCTGTCGACCAGATTGCTGCCGAGTTCAGGCACCGCCAGCTACCGCATGCGCGACGGCCAGTTCCGCGAGCTTTACCGCATGAGCGAGGCCGAGCGCCGCTTCCTGATGCGCACCGACTGGGGTTTTGTCCATCAGAACCCCGCCGACGGGCTGCGCATGACGGTGTCGGCCGGCGCCAATGTCGGCGAGCGGCTGATGGCGGTCGGCGACCGTCACTATGGCAAAATCCGCGCTACCGCCGTCGACTGGCTGTCGCGCGTCGAGATCGACGAGGACCGTATCGACGACGAACCGCGCGCCTTTTCCGGCGGCATGCGCCAGCGCCTGCAGATCGCCCGCAACCTCGTCACCGGGCCGCGGCTGGTGTTCATGGACGAGCCGACCGGCGGCCTCGACGTCTCGGTGCAGGCGCGCCTGCTCGACCTGTTGCGCGGCCTGGTCACCGATCTCGGCCTGGCGGCGATCGTCGTCACCCATGACCTTGCGGTGGCGCGTCTGCTGTCGCAACGCATGATGGTGATGAAGGACGGCCGCGTCGTCGAAAGCGGCCTCACCGATCGCGTGCTTGACGATCCCCGTGCGCCCTACACCCAGCTTCTCGTTTCTTCCATTCTGCAGGTGTGATCATGGCAACCCCGCTCGTCGTCTCCGATGTCGCCAAGAGCTTCACCATGCATCTGCGTGACGGCATCAAACTGCCGGTCGTCGCCGGCGTGTCGTTCTCGATCAGGAGCGGCGAATGTGCCGTGCTCGGCGGCCCCTCCGGCGTCGGCAAGAGCTCGATCCTGAAGATGCTCTACGGCAACTATGCCGTCGACGCAGGCCAGATCATTGTCCAGCACGAGGACGGGCTCATCGATCTGGCGACGGCCAGCCCACGCACCGTGCTTGCCGTGCGCCGCCTCACGATCGGCTATGTCAGCCAGTTCCTGCGCACAGTGCCGCGCGTCTCGGCGCTGGATGTCGTCGCCGAACCGCTGGTCGAGCGCGGCGAGGACCGTGAGGTCGCGCGCAGCAAGGCGTGCGCCTTGCTGGCGCAGCTCAACCTGCCGGAAAAGCTCTGGGCACTGCCGCCGGCGACCTTTTCCGGCGGCGAGCAGCAGCGCGTCAACATCGCGCGCGGCTTCATCACCGAGCACCCGATCCTGCTGCTCGACGAGCCGACCGCTTCGCTCGACGCCAGCAACCGCGACGTGGTGATTGCACTGATCGCGGCCAAGAAGGCGGCCGGCGTCGCCCTGCTTGGCATCTTCCACGACCACGACGTGCGCGAGGCAGTGGCCGACCGCGTCATCGACGTGACCGCTTTTGCCGCCGGGAAAATCGCCGCATGACCCGAAAACTGTCGGAAACGCCGCTTGTCCACGAGACAGCGGAAGTCGACAACTCGACGCTCGGCCGCTGGACCGAAATCGCCGAACGCTGCCGGCTTTCGGAAAGTACGCTCGGTGACTATTCCTACATGATGCAGGACTGCAGCGCCTGGTGCGCGACGATCGGCAAATTCGCCAACATCGCCGCCAGTGTGCGCATCAACGCCACCAACCATCCGACCTGGCGGCCGACGCTACACCATTTCACCTATCGCGCCTCTGACTATTGGGACGACGCCGAGCACGAGAGCGAATTCTTTGCCCAGCGCCGCGCCAAACGGGTCACCATCGGCCACGACACCTGGCTTGGCCACGGCTCGACCATCCTGCCCGGCGTCAGCGTCGGCGATGGTGCGACGGTCGGCGCCGGCGCCGTGGTGTCGAAGGACGTCGCGCCCTACACCATCGTCGGCGGCGTGCCGGCCAAACCGATCCGCGAACGCTTCGACCGCCGCACGGCGGAACGCTATCGGGCACTTGCCTGGTGGGATTGGGACCACGCCCGCCTGCGCGCCGCGCTCGTCGATTTTCGCCAGCTATCGGCGGAGGCGTTTTTGGAGAAGCATGGCGGTTAGTGAATGGTGAATGGTCAATAGTGAATGGCGGCAGGGAAGCCGTTCTTGTCACCATTCACCATTCACCATTCACTTGATCGAACTGCGGCCGCCGGCTCGCCCCTTCCAAGCTGTGGACGGTAACAAAACTGACATCAATCCGACACCGCGGTTTCACGCGGCTGCGCTAGCGAAGGTTAACAGACCTTCGAAACGCGACTGGACTGGAACTGCCCATGTCAGCAACCTCAGCCACGCTCGAGATCCGCGGCGTCACCCGCCGGTTTGGCAGGAACACCGCCGTCAGCAATGTCGATATCTCGATCCCTCAAGGCCAGATGGTCGGCATCATCGGCCGCTCGGGCGCCGGCAAGTCGACGCTTTTACGCATGATCAACCGGCTCATCGATCCCAGCCAGGGCTCGATTTTCTTTGACGGCGCCGAAGTCTCGAGCCTGCGCGGCTCGCTGCTCAGGCGCTGGCAGCGCGATTGCGCCATGATTTTTCAGCAATTCAACCTGGTGCCGCGCCTTGACGTGCTGACCAATGTGCTGCTCGGCCGGCTCAATCACCGCTCGACCCTTGTTAATCTGCTCGGTGTCTTCTCCCGCGAGGAACGGGCCGAGGCGATCGCGGCGCTCGAACGTCTCGACATCGCCCGCACGGCGCTGCAGCCGGCCGGCACCTTGTCCGGCGGCCAGCAGCAGCGTGTTGCGATTGCCCGTGCCATGATGCAGCAGCCGAAAGTCATCCTCGCCGACGAGCCGATCGCCTCGCTCGACCCGCTCAACGCCAAGGTGGTGATGGATTCGCTGCAGGACATCAATCTGCGCGAGGGCCTCACCGTGGTCACCAATCTGCACACGCTGGATACCGCGCGCACCTATTGCAACCGCATCATCGGCATGGCCGCCGGCAAGGTGGTGTTCGACGGCCCGCCCGAAGAGCTCAATCGGGAGGCCGTGCGCATGGTCTATGGCGCCGACAGCAATGGCGGCGAAATCTCCGAGGCGATCACTTCGACCAGCGTCACCATCAAGCAAAAGATCGTCGCATCCGCCGGACCGCTCGAGCCCGCATTTCCCGGCTACTAGGTCCACGATCCGGCAAATGGATACCGGTATACGAGTATACGAAAGCAGACGACGAAAGAGCGCCTGGACCGCCAGTCCGCATCAAGGCCGGGCATAACAAAGCGCCGTCAAAATTCGAACGCTGCCGGCGCGATGCCGGAACCAACAGGAGAGACGCGAAATGTTTAGAAAAATACTTTTCGGTGCCGTTTCCATCCTCGCCATGGCGATGGGCGCAGTCCAGGCACAGGACCTGAAAGAATTCCGCGTCGGCATTCTGGGCGGCGAGAACGAAGCCGACCGCCTGCGCAACTACCAGTGCTTCGCCGACCACATCAAGCAAGTCCTCGGCGTCGAAAAAGTTTCGCTGTTCCCGGCCGCCGACTACGACGGCGTCATCCAGGGCCTGCTCGGCGGCACGCTCGACTTTGCCGAACTCGGCGCTTCTGCCTACGCCAAGGTCTATCTCGAAAACAAGGACGCGGTTCAACCGATCCTGACGACGATCCAGACCGACGGCTCGACCGGCTACCGTGCGGTCATGGTCGCCCGTGCTGATTCCGGCATCAAGACGCTCGCTGACATGAAGGGCAAGAAACTCGGTTTCGCCGATCCCGATTCGACTTCTGGTTACCTGATCCCGGTCACGTCACTGCCCAAGGACATCGGCATGGATGTGAAGAGCTACTTCGCGTCGACCGGTTTCGGCGGCGGCCATGAACAGCTTGTCCTTGAAGTCCTGAAGGGCACGTTCGATGCCGGCACCACCTGGGCCTCCGGCGTCGGCGACTTCAACGACGGCTACAGCTCGGGCAATCTGCGCAAGATGGTCGACAAGGGCGTCCTCAAGATGGATGACCTCATCGAACTGTGGCAGTCGCCCCTGATCCCGAACGGCCCGCTGGTATTGCGTACGTCGATCGACGCCGGCACCAGGCAGAAGATCACCGATTTCCTGACCAAGCTTCCGGAAACCGATCCGGCCTGTTTCTCGGCAATTCAAGGCGGCGATTACAAGGGCTATTCGCCGGTTACCCCGGAATTCTACCAGCCGATCATCGACGCCCGTAAGGCGAAGATCGGCTCGTAGAAACAAACTGCCACAACGCCGCCGGGGCCATGTGCCGCCGGCGGCGTTGCCGCATCAGGGGCCGGGAAAAACATCGATGAGTGCGACCGAAATTTACCGCGCGCCCACGCTTTCACCGGAGGGAGCCACCGTCGAGCGGCACTGGCGCGATCTTGCCGCCCGCCGGCGCCTTTACACGATCGGCGGCCTGGTTGTCCTGTTTCTTGCACTCTCCGGCTCGCTCTGGTTCGCCAACGAAACCAACGCCGGAAAGTTCTTCGACCGCCTTCCCTACGTCGCCGACTTTTTCGCCGAGTTGAAGCCGCGCGACTGGTTCGACCCGGCGCGTGCGCTGTTCGACCTGCCGTCCCCCTATGACGACGGCAGCCTCAAGTTCGACTACCCGGAAGGCCGGGTCTACCTGACCCAGGGCATCTACATTCCGGAGTATTTCCACCGGATGGCCGAGACGCTGAACATCGCCCTGTTTTCGACGCTGGTGGGCGCCACATTCGGTTTCCTGCTCTGCTTCTTCGCTGCAGGCAATATCACGGCCAGCCGCTGGCTCCGTTTCTTCACGCGCCGCTTCCTTGAAATCGTCCGCGCCTTTCCGGAAATTGTCATTGCCGGCTTTTTTCTGGCGATTTTCTCGCTAGGGCCGATTCCTGCGATCATTGCGGTCAGCATCCATACCGTCGGCGCGCTCGGAAAAATGTTCTTCGAAGTCGTCGAAAATGCCGACATGAAACCTGAGGAAGGCTTGCGCGCCGTTGGCGCCAACTGGGTCGAGCGGGTGTGGTTCGGCATAGTGCCCCAGGTCCTGCCCAACTTCATCAGCTATTTCCTGCTCCGCTTCGAGATCAATGTGCGCGCTTCGACCATACTTGGCGCCGTCGGCGCCGGCGGCATCGGCGAATCCCTGCGTCTTTCGATCGGCCGAGGCCATGAGGCCAAGACCATCGCCATCGTCTTCCTGCTGTTCTGCACGATCGTCGCCGTCGACCAGCTTTCGGCATGGCTGAGACATCGTCTTGTCGGCCGGCAGGCGTTCGCATACGGGCGCGGAGAGTAGTGCAATGAATGCTGACGCCATCAACGACATCGCCGCTCGCCATCCGGAGGCGTTCCGGCGCTCGTTGTGGAAGCGCTACGCCACTCCGATCGGCATGCTTCTTTGCATTCTCTACACCTTCTATTGTTCGTGGTTCTTCTCGGTCGCCGCCGTTCTCGAAAAGGCGAACTGGAACCTTGCCGGCGCGTATCTCGCCGACTGGGTGTCCTACGAAATCCGGCCCGACATCGAGTTCAAGGACAATCATCTGACGATCGACTACTCCCGCTTCTCCAAACTGGGATCCAATCCAGATCCCGACTGGGTGGCCAAGCAGATGGCCGTCATCGAGCGGCAGGTCGAGGCAGTGCCGGCACCGGCGATCGCGACCAACAAGTCGTCGCAGGATTCGTTCATGGCGCCTGGCGCGCCAACTGCCGAGAACCCGGCCGCCCCGTCGGGCCAATCCGCTCCTGCGGTGCCTGAAACGGTGCGCGAAAACGCCGTCGTGGCGGCGATCGTCACCCTTGCCGATGGCCAGATCGCCGTCACGCCAAACGTGGTCACCGTGACGCGCGGCGCCGAAACCGTCGTCTTTGACATCGCCAAGGGCAGTTCTGTGACACCGCGCAAACCGCTGCCTGACTGGATCGAGCAACGCAGGCCAGGCTCGACAGCCTATGTCTCGTTCGGATTTCTCGGCCGCGCTGAGGTGCAGAACGACGAGGTGGTCGCCTGGCGGCGTTTCTTCGGCTGGGCCAATTTCGTGTTCGACACGAACTCGCCATTCTGGGGAAAGCCGTTCAGCGAGGTCGCTTCACTGATCGTCTCCGGGGCTCGCATCGACCCGTTGCGATCAAACGCGGCGCTCGCCTGGGACAACATTTTGAACAATGCCGAGTGGCAGCACGGCGACGTCTGGCTGAAACTCTTGCAGACCGTCGTCATGGCTTTTGTCGGCACCGTGCTGGCCTCGATCGTCGCCTTTCCGCTCGCCTTCCTGGCTGCGCGCAACGTCACGCCGAGCCGCATAGCCAACCAGGTGACAAAGCGCTTCTTCGATTTCCTGCGCTCGGTCGACATGCTGATCTGGGCGCTGTTCTTTACGCGCGGCTTTGGTCCTGGGCCGCTGGCCGGCATGTCGGCTATCTTCTTCACCGACACCGGAACCTTGGGCAAACTTTATTCCGAGGCGCTGGAAAACATCGACGACAAGCAGCGCGAGGGCATCCGCTCGGTTGGCGCCACCCCGGCAATGGTGCAGCGCTACGGCGTGCTGCCCCAGGTTCTGCCGGTATTCCTCAGCCAATCCCTTTATTTCTGGGAATCCAACACCCGGTCAGCGACGATCATAGGCGCTGTCGGCGCCGGCGGCATCGGCCTGAAATTGTGGGAGGCCATGCGCACCAACACCAACTGGGCCAATGTTTTCTACATGGTTCTGCTGATCCTGCTTGTCGTTTTTATCTTCGACAGCATCTCCAGCTATCTCCGCCGCAAGCTGATGGGGACCGTCGCAAACAGCAATGATGAGCGGCGCGTTTCCGCCCGCCCGCCGGCAGCTCAGATCGCCTGAGAGGAAGGCTGCGTCCAGGCACCAGCCTTTTTCCAGCCGCTCCTGATGTGCTTGTAGCCGTCGCGGTAGACGGCTTCCGGGTTTTCCGAAAAATCGCGCCACACCTTGGTGGCCGCCGCCAAATCTTTCAGCGAGCGGCCGAAGGCTTCGATCGTCAGCCAGTCGTCATAGCCGCTCTTGCGGATGGCCGAAAACGTCTCTTGCCACGGAATGTGGCCGCGCCCCGGCACGCCGCGATCATTCTCCGAAATATGGATATGGACGACATTTTTGCGGTTGCGCGAATAGGCGCCGATCGCGTCCGTCTCTTCGATATTGGCGTGGAAAGTGTCGTACATCGCCTTGATGTGCGGCCGGCCGATTGCGTCGACATGCTCCGACAGATCGTCCATCGTGTTGAGCAGATAGCACTCGAAGCGGTTGAGCGCCTCCAGCCCGATGGTGACGTTTTTGTTGCCGGCATGGTCGCCGATGGCGCGTTGTGAGGCGACGGAGCGCTTTTTCTCCGCCGCCGTCGGCCCACTGCCGGAGAAGGCGCCGAGCGTCGAATGCAGCGGGCCGCTCAGCGTTCTGGCGCCAAGCGCTTGTGTGCAGTCGATCGCCCATTTCATATAGTCGATGCCGGCCTTGCGCGTTGAGGCATCGGCCGAGATCAAATTCATCGCCGGATCGCCCATCGCCGAGACGGCGGTGCGCTCTAGCCCGATGCGGTCGAGCAGCGTGCCGAGCTTCTTGTAATCGTCCGGCGTGCCGGCAAAGATCGGTATCTCGACGCCGTCGAAGCCGGTCGCCTTGATATCTCTGAGCAGCGGCTCGTGTTTCTTCGACACGGCCGTCGTCCACAAAAACATGCACATGCCGATTTTCATCGACGCCCCCTCCAACATGATTTCCGGTTGTTTTCTAGAGCTTCGTCCAGGCTGCGTTCTTCTTCGACGATTTCACGCAGGCCTCGATGAAGGCCATGCCTTCGACACCGTCCTGGATGGTCGGGAAGATGACATCCTTAGCCGGCTTGCCACCCTTCCGGCGCGCCGCGCGGATGGCGCGGGCCGCCTCCTGGTAGATGTTGGCGAAGCCTTCGAGATAGCCTTCCGGATGGCCTGACGGAACGCGGCTGACGCGCCCGGCGACGGGCAGCGCGCCGGCGCCATTTCGAGTGATCAACTGCTTTGGTTGGCCGAACGGGGTGTACCAGAGGTAGTTCGGATCGGCCTGCACCCATTCAAGCCCGCCTTTCGAGCCGTAGATGCGCAGCTTCAGCCCGTTCTCGTGGCCGGGCGCCACCTGGCTCGCCCACAACATGCCCTTGGCAGGGTGCGACTTGCCGACCGGCTTGAAGCGCAGCATCACATTGACGTTGTCGTCGAGTTGCCGCCCCGGCACGAAGGCGTCGAGATCGGCGGAAAGCGCATCAAGCTCAAGCCCGCAGACGAAGCGTGCCAGATTGTAGGCATGCGTGCCGATGTCGCCCAGCGCGCCGCCGGCGCCGGCCTGTTTGGGATCCGAGCGCCACGCTGCCTGCTTCTGGCCGGTGGCGGCAAGGTCCTCGGTGAGCCAGTCCTGCGGATATTCCGACTGCACGATGCGAATGTCGCCGAGCTGCCCCTTGGCTACCATCTCGCGCGCCTGCCGCACCATCGGATAGGCGGTGTAGTTGTGGGTGAGGACAAAGACCTTGCCGGTCTTTTCAACCAGTGCCGCCAGCTTCTTCGCTTCCGCCAACGTCGTCGCCAGCGGCTTGTCGCAAATAACGTGGATGCCGGCTTCGAGAAACGCCTTCGCCGCCGGCACATGCACATTGTTTGGCGTGACGATGGCCACCGCCTCGATGCCGTCCGGCCGCTTGGCCTCGGCCTTGGCCATCTCGGCGAACGAGCCGTAGCTGCGCGCCGGATCGAGCCCGAGTTCCTCGGCCGAGGCCTTGGCACGCGCCGGGTCGGATGACAGGGCACCGGCGACCAACACGAACTCATTGTCCATGCGCGCCGCGATCCGATGCACGGCGCCGATGAAGGCGCCTTGCCCGCCGCCGACCATGCCGTAGCGGATCGGGCCGCCTCCCGTTTCCGACTTCGATGCGCCGACCATGATTTTTCTCCCTCGTTGTTGCTTGCCCTCCCCCTTGCGGGGAGGGTCGACGCGTAGCGTCGGGGTGGGGTCGCCGGGCGTGGAGCGCGGCATGAACCGACCCCACCCGGCCCTTCGGGCCACCCTCCCCTCGAGGGGGAGGGAAAAAAGAGTGCTAGATTCCCATCATGGCGCGCAGCACCTTTTTATCGGTCGCGCTGCCGGCGAAGTCGTCGAATGCCTTTTCCGTCACCCTGATGATGTGATGCTGGATGAAGGGCGCGCCTTCGGCCGCGCCATCCTCGGGGTGCTTCAGGCAGCACTCCCATTCCAGAACCGCCCATGAATCGTAGTCATACTGGGCGAGCTTGGAGAAGATGCCGCCAAAGTCCACCTGGCCATCGCCGAGCGAGCGGAAACGCCCGGCCCGGTTCGTCCAGCTCTGATAACCGGAATAGACGCCTTGCCGGCCGGTCGGATTGAACTCGGCATCCTTGGCGTGGAAGGCCTTGATCCGCTCGTGATAGATGTCGATGAATTGGAGATAGTCGAGTTGCTGCAGCAGGAAATGCGACGGGTCGTAATTGATGTTGCAGCGCTTGTGGCCGCCGACCGCGTCAAGGAACATCTCGAATGTCGCGCCGTCGAAGACGTCCTCGCCCGGATGGATTTCGTAACCGACGTCGACGCCATTGTCCTCATAGACGTCGAGGATCGGCTTCCAGCGTTTTCCCAGTTCGGAAAATGCTTCCTCGATCAATCCCGCAGGCCGTTGCGGCCACGGATAAAGGTAGGGAAAAGCCAACGCTCCACAAAACGACACCGACGCCTTGAGCCCGAGGTTCTTCGAAGCCTTGGCGCCGAACTTCATCTGTTCGACCGCCCATTGCTGCCTGGCCTTCGGATTGTTGTGCACCGCCGGCGGCGCGAAGCCGTCGAACTGCGCGTCATAGGCCGGATGCACCGCCACCAACTGCCCCTGCAAATGCGTCGACAGCTCGGTGATCTCGACGCCGGCATCGGAGCAGATGCCCTTCACCTCGTCGCAATAGGCCTGGGAAGACGCCGCTTTCTCGAGGTCGAACAGCCGGCTGTCCCAGGTCGGGATCTGCACGCCCTTGTAGCCCAGCCCGGCCGCCCATCTGGTGATCGACGGCAGCGAATTGAACGGTGCGGCATCGCCCGCGAACTGCGCCAGAAACAGCCCAGGACCTTTCATTGTCGACGGCATCGGCATCCTCCCTCATTATCCACGACCAAGCATAGCGCCGATTGAAAGCAGGGCCAGCCTCTTTGGTCTTTTCTCGACAGGCGCTAGTGCGCACCGCCATTCTGGTATTACCAAATATGCTCATTTGGTCAAGCGTCGCCGCTCGCAGCCAGCGCTGCGCAAATGACCTGGCATCGGGCAAATACGCCAGTTTAATCAAAGAAGTAGTCACCTGATGGGGCTGCCTTGCGGGATTTCTTGCCGTTCAGATGAAATTGATGTAGACCTCTTGTCACGCCAAATTGGTCGAACCAGTTACGAAAAATGCTGGAGCGCCTTGGGGAGGATCATGCAACGCAATCTGGCGGGGTGCGTTGCAGGCGAATTGTTACAGGCGAATTCTGGGAAGGACAGACCATGCATCTTTCGACGCACAACTGGATGCGGGCGGAACCGCTGGAGACGACGCTGAAGCGCATCAAGAAATTCGGCTATGAGTCGATCGAGATTTCCGGCGAGCCCGCGCAATACAAGATCAATGAGACACGTGCGCTCCTGAAGGAGCACGGCATTCGCTGCTGGGGGGCGGTGACGCTGATGCTGGGCGAGCGCAATCTCGCCGCTAGGGACCAGGGCCAGCGCGAGCGCTCGGTGCAGTACGTCAAGGACGTGCTGACGATGGTCAGCGAACTCGACGGCGAGATCATCACGCTCGTTCCCGCCACGGTCGGCAAGGTGGTGCCGGACGGCACCGAGGAAGAAGAATGGGAATGGGTGGTCGACGCCACCAGGGAATGCTTCACCCATGCCAAGAAGGTCGGCGTCAAGGTCGCGATCGAGCCGCTCAACCGCTTCGAGACCTATCTGTTCAACCGCGGCGGCCAGGCGCTGGCGCTGGCCGATGCGGTCAGCCCCGAATGCGGCGTCTGCCTCGACGCCTATCACCTCCATATGGAGGAGTTCAACGTCTACGATGCCATCCGGCAGGTCGGAAACCGGCTGTTCGATTTCCACGTCGCTGACAACAACCGCTTCGCCGCCGGTCTCGGGCAGATCGACTGGCCGAAAATCGTCGGCACCCTGAAGGAAGTCGGTTACGACGGCGCGCTGACCAACGAGTTCGTCGCCCCTGTCGACCGCACGCCGGCTGCTCCCTATCCCGACATGGTCGACCGCAACCCGGTCGACATCTCGCCGGAGCAGCTCAAATTCATCCAGGACCACGGTTCCAGCGTGCTCACGGAAAAGTTCTACACCGACCAGATGCGCATCACCGCCGAAACGCTGCTGCCGCTGATCAAGTAGCCGATCTCTGGAAACGAGCCTTTCCGCCCGACGGCGGCCCCTAACGGCGGCAAGGCAGAGGATGAACATGCGCATCAAGACGGTCCAAGCCTGGTGGGTCCGCATACCGATCGAAGCCGCGCGGCAGCACCGCAGCGACTTCGGTCAGGTGACGACGTTCGACGCCGCAATCCTGCGCATAGAGACCAACGACGGGCTGGTCGGCTGGGGCGAAGGCAAGAATGCCGCCGGCAGCACCGGCAGCTACGGTGCCCTCGTCCACATGTTGAACCACGAGGTCGGCCCGCAGCTGATCGGCTGCGATCCGGCCGACATCGGGGTGATCTGGGAGATGCTCTATAACGGGGTGCGCCACGACAGCGCCGCGCAAAACGGCCACGCCATGCCGCAATTGGCACGGCGCGGCATCAGCGTCGCCGCAATCAGCGCCGTCGACATCGCATTGTGGGATATTCTGGGCAAGTCGCTTGGGGTTCCGGTCTGGCGGCTGCTCGGCGGCCGCAAGCTTGACCGCATGCCTGCCTACGCCTCCGGCGGCTGGGCCTCCACCGAGGCGATTGGTGACCAATTGAAGTCCTATATCGCCAAAGGCGGATTCAAGGCGCTGAAGATGCGGATCGGCGCGATGGACGGCGCTCCGCACCATTCCGCCGCCCGCGTCCGCGCCGCAAGACAGGCGCTCGGCCCCGAAGTCGACCTGATGGTCGATGCGCACGGCACCTATACGGTGGCGGAAGCCAAGCGCTTCATCCATCTCGCCGGCGATCTCGATCTGGCCTGGTTCGAGGAGCCGGTCATCGCCGACGACAAATCCGGCATGGCCGAAGTGCGGGCGTCCGGTTCCATCCCGATCGCCACCGGCGAAAGCGAAGCGACGCGCTACGCCTTCCGCGACCTCGCCACGCTCAAGGCTGCCGACATCTTCCAGCCTGACCCGGCCTTCTGCGGCGGCATCAGCGAGGCAATGAAGATCGGCACCATCGCCAGCGCCTTCAATCTGCGCTTCGCGCCGCATCTGTGGGCTGGCGCGCCTTGCTTCTTTGCCGGGCTGCATGTCTGCGCTGCTTCGCCGGCTAGCTTTACCGTCGAATATTCGCTCGGCGCCAATCCGATGATCCACGATCTGATCGAGGAGACTGTCGAAGCAAAGGACGGTATGATAGCGATCCCCGAGAAGCCTGGACTGGGATTCACCCTTTCGGAACGGTTCCTGGAGGCGCACGCGCTACGCGGCTGATCATGAAAGAAAAGAACCTTCTCGCGGAACTCGCCGCCTATTTGTTCTCCCACTCCGACAAGGCAACCGGCCGAACGCCGTCGGAGCGTGAACTGGCGGAGCATTTCGCCGTCAGCCGCGGCCAGATCCGCGAGGCGCTGGCCATCCTCGAAGCCATGCGCATCGTCGAGCGCCGAGCCAAGTCCGGCATCTACATCGACACCAAGCAGGCCAGCGTCGAAGCGATGGCGCTTTTTGCGCGGGCCGGCCTGCCGCTCGACCCGATCCAGATCTACGAGACCGTCGAGTTGCGCAAGATCCATGAGATCAAGGCTGCCGAGCTTGCCTGCTCGCGCGCCACCGAGGAAAATTTCGAACGGCTGCGCGAAATCCTGAAAGCTTCGGAAGAGCGCATTGCGGCAGGCGAGGGCCTCGCCAAGGAGGACCGCGAATTTCACCTTGAGATCGTGCGGGCGACCAAGAACAGCGTTTTTCACAACATATGCAGCCTCTATTACTTGATGGGCGAGCAACGCCTGCCGATCTATTTTAACGATCCCGAACGCAACGTGCGTTCGCATGCCGAGCACATCCAGATCTACGAGGCGCTGCTGCGCCGCGACGGCAACCTCGCCCAGGCGCTGATGAGCGCCCATCTGCAAGGCGCGGAAAGCTATTGGAAAGGCCTGATCGAGGGTGGGGCAGAGCCTCACGGTCCAGCGCTCGAGGCGGTCTGATATGCCTAAAATCCTGACGACACACACGCTGCACCCGCGCGCCTCCGCCATGCTTTCTGGCGCCGGCGAACTCGTTGTCGCCTCCGCCCTCGATGCCGACACGCTGGCGACTGAAGCGAGAAACGCCGATATCATCATCGTTCGCGCCCCGCTGCCATCAGCGCTTTTCGAAGGGGCGACGAAGCTCCGGGCGGCAATCCGCCACGGCGCCGGGCTCGACATGGTTCCCATGGAAGCCGCCACCGCAGCCGGCGTGCTGGTGGCAAACGTGCCGGCGGTCAATGCGCGCTCGGTCGCCGAATATGTGATGTTCGCGGCGCTGGCGTTGCTGCGGCGTTTCCGCATGGTCGACCGCGACTTGCGGGCCAAGGGCTGGCTGGCCGGCCGCGATCACACCATTCTCGCCAGCGAGCTCGCCGGCAAGACCATCGGCATTGTCGGCTTCGGCGCCATCGGCCAGGCAGTCGGCCATATCGCGGCGCAAGGTTTCGATCTGAACGTGGTGGCGACGACGCGCAGCATGAGGCCGGCGCCGGACAGGGTCGGGTTCCTGTCGATCGATGCGCTGGTCGAGCAGAGCGACATCATCGTTCTGTGCTGCCCGCTGACAGCGGAGACGCGCGGGCTGATCAACCGCGGGCGCATCGGCCGAATGAAGCCGCACGCGCTGCTGATCAATATTTCGCGCGGGCCGGTGATCGACGACGAGGCGCTGATCGAAGCGCTGCAGAATGACCGTATCGGCGGTGCCGCGCTCGATGTCTTTGCGACGCAGCCGCTACCGCCCAATCACCCCTATTTCGGCTTCGACAATGTCATTGTCACGCCGCATATGGCCGGCATCACCGAGCAGTCGATGATGCGCATGGGCGTCGGTTCAGCTGATGAAACCTTGCTGGTGCTGGCCAACAAATTGCCGGTCAACCTGCGCAATCCCGAAGTGGTCGAGCACTACCGGCGGCGGTTCCCGGCCGACGCGTAAGCGCTACCGCCGTTTCGCCCAATTCCTGCACGACGCTGCACCCCATGCTCGTTTTTCGCCGCGCGCCGCTGCTTGTTGCGATCGTTTCGATCTGCGCCCTGCCCTCGGTCGCTGCGGCCGACAGCAGTTATGTCTATTGCGACAACGGCCTGCGGTGCGTGATGGCGCCCTGTCCGTCGAACAGCGCGCTCGATCTTGCCACGGGCAAGATCATCAAGGGCGTGTCGATCGACATCGAGGAATTGCCGCAGCAGGACAAGGCGCTCGATCTTTCGGACAAGCTCTACGCCGGCAAGGTCGTCGTTGTTGGCTCAATCGAGAACCGAACCCAGACCCTCAACGGCAAGCAATACAAACTGCCATGGCTGGTCGCGACCGGTATCGAACGCGCATCCAGGGACAGCGAACGCGGCCACTCTTCGTCGCAATAACGTTTTCACATCTTCAACGGCCAAGCAGTGCCTCGACTTCCGCCGCAATGCGCAGCAGACGGTGGTCGTGGCCGTGGCGCGCCACCAGCATCAGCCCGGCCGGGCGCACCATTCCCGGCATCGGCAGCGAGATCGCGCAGAGGTCGAACTGGTTGGCGACCTGCGTGTTGCGCAGCAGAAGGCCTTCCGTACGCTCACACAGGGCTTCGTCGCTGGTCATCGACACGATGGTCGGTGCGGTGACCGGCGTGGTCGGCAGGGCCAGCGCATCGACAGACGCCAGCCGCTCGTCCATGGCGGCGACAAGCGCCCTGCGGCGGCGGATTGCCCTAATATAGGCGGTGGCCGGAACGGCGGCGGCGCGCGACAACGGCTCGCTCACCCGCGGATCGACCGGCGTCGCCGCACCTTCTGCCAGCCAATCTGCATGGACCGCGGCGCCCTCCATTGCCGCGATCGAGGCCCGCCTGGTTGCCGCGCGCAAATCGGCAAGGAGGCCATCGATGGACAGATCGGCGAGGCGTGCACCGGCGAGTTCCAGCTTGCGAGCACATCGCTCGAACGCCGCCGCGACCTCTTTTTCGGTATCCTCGAAGAGCACGCCGTGGGGAACGCCGATGCTCAGTCCGGCAAACGGAAGCGGAACCAGAGCCACAGGCTGCTCGCCGGCGATCACCGCATCGGCTGCCGCACATTCGGCGACGGTGCGCGCAAGCGGGCCGATGGAGTCGAGCGTGTCGGACAGCGGGAAGACGCCATCGCGCGGTACCCGCCGCGCCGTCGGCTTGAAGCCGACGACACCGTTCAGCGCCGCCGGAATACGCACCGAGCCGCCGGTGTCGGAACCGATCGAGATCTCGCTCGTGCCTTCGGCAATGGAAACACCGGCGCCGGAGGATGAGCCACCCGCGATCCGGCCGGCGTCGGTCGCATTGCCGGGCGTGCCGTAATGCGGGTTGACGCCGATTGCGGTGAAGGCGAATTCGGTCATGTTGGTCTTGCCGAAGATCACCGCGCCCGCTTGCCGCAGCCGCCGCACGATGACGGCATCCCGCAGCGCCGGCGCCGCGGTGCTGAGCAACAACGAACCGGCCGTGGTCGGCTCGCCTGCGACATCGAACAGGTCCTTGATCGACAGAATTGTTCCGTCGAGCGGCCCGAACGTCACGCCGGCTCTGCGCCTGGCATCGGCGGCGTCGGCTGCTGCTCGTGCGGCTTCCGGATAGAGTTTTACGAATACGCTTTCATGATCGGCGCGGACGGCGAGACGCGAAAGGACGGCTTCGAGGCGGTCGCGGGCTGATTGCATGGCACAGTCTACTTTCTTATTGTCGCCCGAACAGCCCAGCACACTGACGTCGATAGCTCTAGCGATAGCCAGTCGCATCTGCTGGTTTGCCGGCGTCCTGAACCTCGGGAACGTAGCGCCACGCGTCAGGCCGCGAGCCGTCGAGATCGGTAAAGCCGTAGACCTGCGCCAGCCCGCCACTCGACAGCGACTGTCCGTTCCAGCGCGAACGGTCCGGGTCCGCCGCAAGCGCCGCCACTGCGCGCCCGACAAAGCGCGGGGTCTCGGAAATGACGAAATGCGGCACTTTTGCTGTCGCATCACGCCAGTTGTCCTCGGTCACCCCGAAAGCTTCCAACATCATTTCCGAACGCAGCCAGCCGGGTGTCAGCGAAATCGAGGTGGCGCCGTGCGGGGCGAGGTCCTTGGCATGGGCCCAGGCCATACGGGTCACCGACACTTTGGCGAGGTCATAGAACGGCGAGAGCCGATAATGCTCGGCATTATACTCCGCGGTGCCGTCGGTGACTTCGACCAGCAGGCCGCCCGGGCGCTCGATCAGAAGCGGCAGCGCGTAATGCGCGGTGATCAGATGCGTGTCGATGCCCAGCCGCAACATGCGCAAACCATTCGTGAGATCATGTTCCCAGACCGGCTTGTTCCATTCGAACAGCTTCTCGCCGCCCCAAATGTCGTTGACCAGCACATCGAGGCGGCCCTGCTCGGCACGTATCCGGTCGACCAGCTTGCGCACGTCTTCGGCAACCAGATGGTCGACTTGCACAGCGATGCCATGGCCGCCTTGCGCTGAAACAAGCTCCGCCGTTTCCTCGATGGTTTCCGGGCGGGCGTATTCGGACTGATGCGCGCGTGTCGTTCGCCCGGTGACGTAGACCGTCGCGCCCTCGGCACCCAGTTCGACAGCAATACCTCTCCCCGCACCGCGCGTGGCGCCAGCGACCAAAGCGACCTTTCCCTCAAGCGTCATTGAACCTCCCCAGACTCTGACCAACCAATGCTCTGACTAACCAATGCGCTGACTAACCAATGCTGGCCTTCTTCAAAGTTAAGATATATAAATGATCATTCGGTTATAAATGGATGTCAAGATGCCTCGGCAAAAAACACAATCCGACGAGGAGGTGCTGGAAGCGGCGCACCGGCTGATCCACAGGCATGGCCCGGAGAGCCTCACATTTGAACGGCTGTCCAAAACTTGCGGGCTCTCCGGCTCGACCCTGGTGCAGCGTTTCAAGAACAAGGCCACGCTCAGGCAAAGAACCTTGCTGCAGGCATGGGACAGGCTGGACGCGAAGACGACAACGCTCGCAGACGCGACGCCGAGGACCCCTGCTGGCGCGATCGAATTGCTGGTGGCGCTGTCACGCGACTATGGCGGCATCGAATGCTATGCCGAGGGCCTGCTCGTCCTGCGCGAAGATCTGCGCGATCCGGTGCTTCGCGCGCGGGGGGCGTCGTGGAAGGCATCCCTGTGCAACATCCTCGACTCTTGCTTTGCCTCTGTCGTCGACACGCCGTTGGACATCGGCCTGCTGATGGCATCGCACTGGCAAGGTTCGCTGCTTTGGTGGAGTTTCGACCCGAAGGCCGAAGTTGCATCCTACGTCGAAGACAGTCTGGGCCGTTTTGTCGCCGCTATCGTCACGGCCCGAAAACCATAACCGATATTCGGGCCAGTTCTTGGAGGCGTCCTACGTGGGACGCACCTACGGATGGCTTAGGTTGCGCTCCTCGGGCCGAGCAGGAACGCCGCCAAGGCCGCCAGCAAAGTCGCGATCCCGCAATAGGCGAAAGCGCTGGCAACGCCGGCATTGTCGACCAGCAGGCCGCCGAAAACGGCGCCCAGTGCGATGGCCACCTGGAATGTGGCGACCATCAGCCCGCCAGCGCTTTCTGCCTGGTCGGGAGCGGCTCGCACAAGCCAGGTTTGCAGCCCGACCGGCACCGCGCCAAAGGCAAAACCCCAGGCGGCCACCGCTATCGCCGCCACCGCGGGCGAAGCGCCGATGGTCAGCAGCAGAAGTGCCGCGACCGCAATCAGCAGTGGCGCCAGGCCCACCGCGGTCTTGAGGCTGCGTTCAGCCATGAACCCGCCGGCAAAATTGCCGAAGAAGCCACCGATGCCGTAGGCGAGCAGCACAAGCGAGATCGTCTCGATGTCCAGCGCAGGCACCTTCTCGAGAAACGGGCGGACATAGGTGAAGCCGGCAAAATGCCCCGAGGCGACCAGCAGGACCACCAGAAGCGCAACCCTGATCATCGGCCGCTTTATTACCTCCAGCAAGGTCCGAAAGCTTGCCACGCCCGCCGGCGGCAGCTTCGGAAGGGTGGCGATCTGCACGAGCAGCGCCAGGGCGCCGACAACAGCTGCGATCATGAAGGCCGTTCGCCATCCCCAGATGTCGCCGACATAGGCACCGACCGGGGCCGCACAGACGGTCGCCACCGAAACGCCGGTGAGGATGATCGACATGGCGCGCGGCATCAGCCGCATCGGGACAAGCCGCATCGCCATGGCCGCCGACATCGACCAGAAGCCGCCGAGGCTGATCCCGAGCATGATGCGGGCGATCAGAAGGACGCTAAGCGAGGACGCAAACGCCGCCAACAGGTTCGACAGGATCAGCAGCACGGTCAGTCCCCACATGACGAGCCTGCGGTCCAGCCGTTTGGTGACGATGGCCATGGTCGGAGCGGCTATCGCGCCGACAACGGCGGTTGCCGTCACCGCTTGGCCGGCGGTGCCTTCGGTCACGCCGAGATCCTGCGCCAGCGGCGTCAGCAGGCTGGCAGGCAGGAATTCCGCGGTCACCAGCCCAAACACACCGAGCGCGAGGGATACGACCGCCCCCCACGCCGGCTCGGCTCGTTCATCGGTTTCCGCCGGATCGAGAACGGCGTCGATGACGCCTGTCGCGGGTTCGGTCATGATGGGATCTCCGATCTGGTTGCAGCGCAACATTTGGCTGCAGTGCAACATAGGGAGTGACCGCCTGGAGTTTCCATGCTAGAAACACCATCATGCTTGACCATTCGTCCAAAGTTCCAGTCACCGGCGATCCGCTGACAGACATATTGCGCGGGTTACGGCTCGACGGCGTCGAATATGGCCGCTGTGAGATGCAGGAGCCTTGGGGCCTCCAGTTTCCGGCCCAGACGGCGGCGCGGTTTCATTTCATCGGCCGCAAGGGATGCTGGTTGCTGCAGCCGTCCGGCGAATGGGTTGAGCTCAAGGCGGGCGACGCGGTGCTGCTGCCGCGCGGTGCGGCACACGTCCTGGCGAGCGAGCCGGGCACCGAGGCTTCGCCGATCCAGGGCTATCAGGTCGCCGAGGTCTGCAAGAACGTTTACTGCCTGTCCAATGAAGGTTGCCGGCCGGGGACGCTGCTGTTTTTTGGCAGCATGTATTTCAATCTCGACGGTTTGCACCCATTGCTCGGCATGATGCCAGATGTCATGCGCGCACACGAGTTGGAAGCCTATGAACCTGGTATCCCGCATCTGCTGGAGGCCATGGCCCGCGAAGTGACGATGGAGCGCGTCGGCTCCGGCGGCATTCTGGCGCGGCTTGCCGATGTGCTGGCCGCCACCGTCATCCGCTCATGGGTCGAGCGCGGCTGCGGCGACTCGTCCGGATGGATTGCGGCAGTGAGGGATCGCGAGATCGGCCGTGTGCTGGCCGCGATCCACCTCGAACCGGACCGCGACTGGACGGTGGAGACCCTGGCCAGGATGATGGGCGCCTCGCGGTCGGGCTTCGCCGAACGCTTCGCGACGATCGTCGGCGAAACGCCGGCCAAATATGTCACCCAGGTGAGAATGCACCAGGCACGGCAATGGCTGGTCCGCGACCGGTTGAAGATTTCCGTCGTCGCCGCACGCCTGGGCTATGAATCCGACGCGTCGTTCAGTCGGGCGTTCAAGCGCGTCATCGGATCGGCTCCCAGCCATTTTCGGGCCGAGGAACAGGCCGAGACCCGCCAAGCCGGCTAAACCTGGCCACAGGCTTCAAGCCGCCTGGCATCCTCCCGCCCAACAGACGCGCATTTTTGCGCGACGCGGCTTAGCCTGCGTGACGAAGGCTTATCCCGGTACCCTTGTCGAACAGCACCACCTTGTCCGGATCCCAGGCAAAGCGCACCGGCTGCTCGATCTCGACATCGGTTCTGGCCGGCACCGTGGCCCGCAACATGGCGTCGCCGACCCGCAGCGTCAGGATCTTTTCGACGCCATGGTTCTCGACATCGTGGACGCGCGCTTCCACCGGTGCCCCGCTCTCGAGATAGAGATCCTCGGGACGAATACCGAAGACGAGCGGGCGACCGTCGGTCTCGCCGCTCGTCCTGGCCCCCCCCGCAAAAGGCAGTTCGAAATTCAGCGGTGCCATCACCGCGCGGCCGTTGACGAGCTTGCCGTCGATGAGGTTCATCGGCGGCGAGCCGACGAAGCTCGCCACATAGGTGTCGCGCGGATTGTTGTAGATCTCATAGGGCGTGCCGGTCTGGACGATGCGGCCATGGTTGAGCACGCCAACCTTATCGCCCATCGACATCGCCTCGATTTGATCGTGCGTGACGAACAGGAAGGTCTGGCCAAGGTTCATCTGGATGTTCTTCAGCTCCGTGCGCAGCGCCTCGCGCAACTTGGCGTCGAGCGCCGACAGCGGCTCATCCATCAGGAATACGCGCGGCTTCCTGACGATGGCGCGACCAATCGAGACGCGCTGCATCTCGCCGCCAGAGAGGCGATCCGTCTTGCGGTCGAGCAGATGCTCGATACGCAAGGTCTTGGCAACGCGGTCGACGCGCGTCTTGATCTCGTTGGGCTCAATGCGGCGGAGTTTCGGCTTCAGCGGGAATTCGAGGTTTTCGCGCACCGTGTAGCGCGGATAAAGCGAATATTGCTGCAGCACCAGCGCCACATCCCGCTCGGCGGCACCCCAGTTGGCGACATCGACGCCGTCGATGAAGACCTGACCTTCGGTCGGCTTCTCCAGGCCGGCGACCATGCGCAGCGTCGTCGTCTTGCCGGCGCCGGTCTCGCCGAGCAGCACGAAGAACTCGCCGTCGGCAATGTCGAGATTGAGCCCGGCCAATGCGGCGTGATTGCCGAATGTCTTCGAGATGTTCTTGAGCTGGATATGGGCCATCAGAGTCTCACCCCCAGCGAATTGCCGCTTGTCGTGTCGAAGAAGTGCGCCTGCGCCGGGTCGAGCCTGGCGAAGACCTGGACCCCCGGCTTGCCGACGAAACCGGAACGGGTCCGGGCGCGCAGCATCTGTGCCCCGACCTTGAGGTCGACGATGTCATAGGAGCCGAGCGGTTCGATGATGTGCGCCTCGACCGGCAGATAACCGTCCGCCGGCTCGCGCGAGACCATCACGCCTTCAGGGCGGATGCCGAGCGCGAGGCGGTCCTGCCCGACGTTCGCGGCGTCGAGCTGGCCGACCAGTTCGGCCGGGAAAACGAACCCTTCCGCGGCCCCATCGACGGTGACCCTGGCGCCGGAGCCGTTCATCGTCACCGCCGCATTGGCAACGTTCATCACCGGCGAGCCAACGAATTGCGCGACGAACAGATTGGCCGGGTGCTTATACACTTCCGATGGGCTGCCCACCTGCTGCAGAACGCCCTCATGCATAATGACGATGCGGTCGGCAAGGCTCATCGCCTCGATCTGGTCGTGGGTGACGTAGATGGTGGTCGAGCCCTGCTTGATGTGCAGCCGCTTGATCTCCGCGCGCATCTCCTCGCGCAGCTTGGCGTCGAGCGCGCCGATCGGCTCGTCCATCAGCATCGCCTTCGGCCGCCGCACCAGCGCCCGGCCGATTGCTACGCGCTGCATGTCGCCACCCGACAGCGCCGACGGCTTCTTGCCGAGCAGATCGTTGATCTGCAGCACTTTGGCGACCGAGCGCACCTCGCCGTCGATCTCCGCCTTGCTCTTGCGCATGGCCCGCAACGGAAAAGCGATGTTCTCGTAGACGCTCATATGCGGATAGAGCGAGAACGACTGGAAAACCATGGCGATGTCGCGGTCGGCAGCCTTGAGATGCTGGACCGGCTTGCCGTCGATGAGGACATCGCCGCCGTCGATCGTCTCCAGCCCGGCGATTGCGCGAAGCGTTGTCGTCTTGCCGCAGCCCGACTGGCCGAGCAGCACGATGAACTCGTTGTCGTCGATCTTGAGATTGAGGTCCTTGATGACCTGGACGGCGCCAAAGAATTTCTGGACGCCACGAAGCTCGATCTGGGTCATGCGTGACCTTCTTTTTCCGGTGCGCCGGTCGCCTTCGGCTCCTGCCTTGGACCGACCCAGCCCGTGATCATGAACGTCAGCAGCCCGACAATGATGATCGTCAGCCCGTAGCGGTGCAGGAAGAGGTTCCACGGCTGGCAGAGCGCGATGATGCCGAGCACCATCACGATCTCGGCCGTGCGCTGGATTGTAGCGTGGCGGATCATTTGCGGATCGCTCCGAAGGACATGCCGCGCAGGAGGTGGTTGCGCAACAGGAAGGTGAAGATGGCGACCGGCAGCAGGAACAGGAAGGTTCCGGCGGCAATCACCGTCCAGTCCGACAGGCCGGAACCGACCTGGCTTGGAATGAAGGGCGGCGCCGTCTGGGCGCGTCGGTTGGTCATGATCAGCGCGAAGGCATATTCGTTCCATGCGGTGATGAAGCAGAATACGGCGGTGGCGGCGATGCCGGTGGCCGCCTCCGGCAGCACGATCTTGAAGAAGGCCTCCATGCGCGTATAGCCGTCGACGAGCGCCGCCTCCTCGTATTCCTTCGGAATTTCGTCCATGAACCCCTTCATCAGCCATACAGAGAAGCTGAGGTTGAAGGCGGTGTAGAGGATGATCAGGCCCCAATGCGTGTCGTTGAGGCCGACGACCCGGTACATCAGGAACATCGGGATCGCCACCACCACCGGCGGCAGCATGCGCGTCGACAGGATGAAGAAGAGCAGGTCCTGTTCCCCCTTTATCTTGAAGCGCGAGAACCCGTAAGCCGTGAAGGTGCCCATGCCGACGGCGAGGATCGTCGAGGTGATGGCCACGATCAGCGAATTCATGAAGCGGTTCGGATAGCCGGACCACTGCACGTCGCCCCTGCCCGAGCGCACCACCTTCTCGCCGCCGTCAAACACCAGCCGCTCCCACCACGGGGCGGCGGCGTATTGTTCCGGCGTCGGCGCAGTGCGCAATTGCGAGCGCTTGGTGAACAGCTTGACGAAGGGCGATATCTCCGGCTGGAAGACCACCGTCGGCGGGATGGTGGTGGCGAGGTTGCGCGGTTTGAACGCCGTCGAGGCTATCCAGTAGATCGGCGCCAGGAAGATAATCGTGACGATCAGCACGCCGACGATGGCGAGCTTGTTGAGCGAACGCTCGGCAGAGGTGGTGACAGCGGCCATGCTAGCGCTCCTTCACCTTGTTCAGGTATTTGACGTAGATGTTGGTGATCGCCAGGATCATGATCAGCACGATGTAGGCGAGCGCGCAGGAGCGCCCGGTCTGCCATTCCTGGAACGCCATCTTGTAGAGCCGGATCGAGATCACCTCGGTAGTCGGCTGGCTGGTCAGGATGTAGGCAAGATCGAAGGTCTTGAACGCCTCCATGGTGCGAAAGATGATCGCGATCATCAGGATCGGCGCGACCAGGGGCAGCGTAATGCGAAAGAACGTATAGAACGAGCCGGCGCGGTCGATCGCGGCCGCCTCGTAGAGGTGCTTCGGCACCGCCGACAGGCCGGCGAGCGACAGCAGCATGACGAAGGGCGACCACATCCAGATGTCGGTGATGGCAACCGCGTAGAGCGCCATGTCGGGGTTGGACAGCCACTCGAAGGAGCCGAGGCCGAGCGTATAGTTGATGATGCCGAAGGACGGATCGTAGAGCAGTTTCCAGAACAGGCCGACAACAGCCATCGACAGCATCATCGGCAAAAGCAGCAGTGTCGTCAGCAGGCCCTTCAACGGGATATCGCGGTTGAGCAGCAACGCCACGCCGAAGCCGACGATGACCTGGCCGACCACGGAGACGATGACGTATTTGGCGGTGATGGCGAAATTCGACCAGATGAACGGGTCGTTGAGCAGCTCGCGGTAATTCTGCAGTCCGACGAAAGTTGCCGGTGCCGCGCTCGATGCGCGAAAGTCGGTGAACGAATAGCCGAGCGAATAGAGCAATGGAAAGATGTTGAAGACGATCAGGAAAACGATCGTCGGAATGATGAAGAGATTGCGGATCGTAAGGTCGCTCATACCGCGGGCGGCGGAGCGCGACTTGGGATCCAGCGTGGTCATGACTGCAGTGGCCAAGGGCCGTTCCTCCGGAAAAGAAAACGGAAGGGGCGGGCTCCCGCCCCCTCCGAGCGTTAGAGCCGTTTACTTCACGCGGTTGTATTTCTTGAACGTCGCGTTCCAGTCCGCGGCGAGCGCATCGAGCACTTCCTTGGCCGTGCCCTGATTGCCGGTGATGTACGGATAGACGCGTTGGTTCATCTGGATGAGCAGCTCGGCATATTCCGGCGTCGCCCAGAAGTCCTTCACCTTGAACATGGTTTCGTAGAAGGCCTTGTTGTAAGGCGTGGCGTTCTGGAATTCAGGCGACTCGAGCACCTTGGCGCTTGCCGTGTAACCGCCGAGTTCCGCCCATTTCTTCTGCGTCTCGTCCTTGATGAACCATTCCAGGAACTTCATCGCCTCTTCCTGATTCTGCGAATAGGAAACGACGGAGATGCCCTGGCCGCCGAGCGCGGCGAACTGGTCGCCGTTCGGTCCTGGAGGGTTGGCGAAGAAGCCGGTGACCTTGGCATTCGGGTTGGAGGCTTCGTTGATGAGCGCCGGGAAGAAGGCGAAGTAGTTCATGCTCATCGCCGCCAGGTTCTCGGTGATCGCCTGGTTGTCCTCGATGAAGAAGCTCTTGGCCCAACCAGGAGGGGTGAAGGAATAGAGCTCCTTGTAGGCCTCGAGCGCCTTGACGTTCTGCTCGGAGTTGATGATCCCGTCGACCTTGTAAGTGGAATAGTCGCCAAGTTCGCCGCCGAAGGAGAAAATGGCGTTCTCGACGCCCATCACCAGAGCATCGTACGAGTTATCGGTGTAGATGGCGACGCCGTAGCGCTTCTCGTCGGGACGGTGGAAGAATTCAGCGATGTCGCGCAGCTGCTTCCAGTCCTTCGGCACGCCGAGATCGTAGCCGTACTTGGCTTTGAAGGCTTCCATCTCCTTCGGGTCTTCGAACCAGTCCTTGCGATAGGACCATCCGACCGCGTCGCCCTCGGCCGGTATCGACCAGTATTTGCCGGAGTTGGACGGATATTCGGCGTAGTATTTCACCGTTGCCGGCGCCATCACTTCCTTCAGATTGTGCTTGTTGAAGAAGTCGGTGAGGTCGACATAGTGGCCGGCCTCGGAGGCCGCGCCAATCCACTGCGAATCGCCGACGACCATGTCGTAGGCGCTGCCCTTGGCGTTGAACTCGGTGAACGCCTTGGTCTGGAAATCCGGCCACGGCGTCGTTTCGACCGTGACCTTCACGCCGCTCTCGGCCTCGTAAAGGTTGACGAGTTCCTGCAAATAGTTCGCCGGATCCCACTCAGCCCAGAAGATGGTGAGTTCCTTATCCTGCGCGTAGACAGACGTTCCGCAGGCGAGCACTAAGCCGATACCAGCAAGCATGCTGGTCATTGTCTTGCGCATGATGATTTCCTCCCTTGTGCGCATTCTACCGTATCATCCGAGCCGGCGGCGAGGCCGGCCCTGGTAGTTCCTTCCGTGATGGCGCCGTTCCGGTTTTCGAGCCTCCTCGCCCAACCGGAAATGGATCGCAGCCCTCACTTTCGACCCGCTATATCGTCCTGATCTGGTATTACCAATTTCGGACGCACGTCAAGCTCTTTCTTGGACGATGGCAGGGCCTCAGACAAGCAGATTCAAGCAACATCTGTCTGTTTTTCTTAAATTTTCCTACTCGTTGATACGCAAGACCCTTGTTCGCGCTACGAAACGCCGACTATTGTCAGTAGTAGGCATCCCCATCTGGTCGAACCAGATCGATACTATTCCGCAGCTGTCGCCGGCGCAGGTCTGTTTCCTCCAGCCATCGATTCCATCACTGCAGCCCGCACCAGCGCGCCGGCTGCCCATTGCGCTACCGACATCATCTTGCGGCTGTCCAGTCCCCATATATCCTTCAGCACGATCAGCACTTCGACGCCGAAGATCAGCGACAGGGCCTGTGCCAGGCGCTTGAATTCGCGTGGCGGCAGCCGGTGCTTGAGCGGTGCGATCGCGTCTTTGAGCAGATCGATGCGATGGCCGCGCGTGAAGGCCGGCTCGCCGTCGAGTGTGCCGGCCTGCCGCCGCGCCCACTGGTCGAGCGACAGCTTCAGCGCCGCCTTGAACGTCGCCTCGAAGGCTTCGATGCGTGGCATGGCCGTGTCGAACAGTTCGACGACGCGGCGCTCGGGATCGGCCGAGGCCGACTTCCAGGTGAGGATCGGCCCGAGCCCTTCGTCGACCACCGCCTGCACCAGCGCCGCCTGGCTTGGAAAGTACCGATAGGCGGTGGCGCGGGAGACTTCCGCCGCTTCGGCGACCTCGCTGACCGAGGGCGTGGCGCCCGCCTGCATCAGCCTTGTCGCCGTCTCCAGCATCAACCGCCTTGTGCGGGCGCGCGCCCCGCGCGCCGCTCCTGAACCGTCGTCGGGCACTGTCGCTGGTTGACGTGAGACATTCATATCAATATGATACGCACGTCTCAAAAAATTGCAATGGCCTTTCGCGCTGCCGAACGGCCGGGGCAAAAGAGCGGCCGGCTACTACGCCGAGTGCGCCTTGAACCGGGGAAACGCAATGAAGCGCGTCTATGTGGTGGGCACCGCCGACACCAAGGGTGAGGAACTCGCCTTTCTGGCTGATGCGGTCGCCGCCACCGGTGCTGCTGTCACCCGCGTCGACGTCGGAACGCGCAACGCGACCGTGCCGGTCGATGTCTCGGCCGAAGAGGTCGCCGGCCACCATCCCGGTGGCAGCACTGCCGTGCTGGGCGTCGACGACCGCGGCACCGCGGTCGCGGCAATGGCCATCGCCTTCACCCGGTTTGTCCAGTCGCGCACCGATATATCAGGAGTGATCGGTATCGGCGGTGGTGGCGGCACTTCGATCATCACGTCAGGTATGCGCGCGCTGCCGCTCGGCCTGCCCAAGATCATGGTCTCGACGCTCGCCTCGGGCGACACCGCGCCTTATGTCGATGTCTCCGACATCGTCATGATGCCGTCGGTGACCGACATGGCCGGCTTGAACCGGCTGTCTCGCGTGGTGCTGCACAACGCCGCCCAGGCGATATCAGCCATGGCTGCGAAACCGGCGCCGCCGCCCGACGGCAAACCATCGATCGGGCTCACCATGTTCGGCGTGACCACGCCATGCGTGACTTCGATCGCCGACGAGCTTCGTTCGAGCTATGACTGCATGGTCTTCCATGCCACCGGCACCGGCGGCCGCACCATGGAGAAGCTGGCCGACAGCGGCTTGTTGTCCGGCGTCATCGACATCACGACGACAGAAGTCTGCGACCTCCTGTTTGGCGGCGTGCTGCCGGCAACCGAAGACCGTTTCGGCGCGATCGCCCGCACGAAGTCGCCCTATGTGGGCTCGGTCGGCGCGCTCGATATGGTGAATTTTTGGGCGCCGCCGACCATTCCGGAACGCTATAGCGGGCGGCTGTTTTACGAGCACAATCCGAACGTGACGCTGATGCGCACGACGCCTGACGAAAGCCGCAGAATCGGCGAATGGATCGGCGCCAAACTGAGCCTCTGCGAGGGTCCGGTCCGGTTCCTCATTCCCGAAAAAGGCGTTTCGGCGCTCGACATCGAAGGCGGCGCCTTCTTCGACCCTGAAGCCGATGCAGCACTCTTCGAGGCCATCGAGCGCACGATCATGCCGGATAACACACGTCGCGTCATCCGCTTGCCGCTGCACATCAACGATCCCGAATTCGCCAAGGCTGCGGTTGCGGCTTTTCTCGACATCGCCAGACAGTGAGAGACGAAGCCATGCCCGCCATACCGCGCAAGAAGATCCTGGAAAAGTTCCGCAAGATGATTGCCGGCGGCGTGCCGATCGTCGGCGGCGGCGCCGGCACCGGGCTGTCGGCCAAGGCCGAGGAGGCCGGCGGCATCGACCTGATCATCATCTACAATTCCGGCCGCTACCGCATGGCCGGCCGCGGCTCGGCTGCCGGCCTGCTCGCCTATGGCAACGCCAACGAGATCGTCAAGGAAATGGCCTACGAGGTGCTGCCGGTGGTGAAGAAGACGCCGGTGCTGGCCGGCGTCAACGGCACCGATCCCTTCGTCATCATGCCGCTGCTGCTGGCCGAGCTGAAGACGATGGGTTTTTCCGGCGTGCAGAACTTTCCGACCATCGGCCTGTTCGACGGCCAGATGCGGCAGAGTTTCGAGGAAACCGGCATGGGCTTCGGGCTCGAGGTCGACATGATCGCCGCGGCACACGATCTCGATCTCCTGACCACGCCCTATGTGTTCAACCCCGATGAGGCGCGCGCCATGACCAAGGCCGGTGCCGACATCGTCGTCGCTCATATGGGGGTGACCACCGGCGGTTCGATTGGCGCGACGTCGGCCAAATCGCTCGACGACTGCGTGACCGAGATCGACGCCATCGCTGAAGCGGTGCGTGCGGTGCGCATGGATGTCATCCTGCTTTGCCATGGCGGGCCGATCTCGATGCCGGACGATGCCCGCTACATCCTCGAACGCTGCAAGGGCCTGCACGGCTTTTACGGGGCAAGCTCGATGGAGCGGCTGCCGGCGGAGGCGGCGATCGCCAGGCAGACTGCCGATTTCAAGGCGGTCACGCTGGAGCATCGGACCCAAAAGTGGGAACCGGTTTTGGGAAAATCCGATGCGCAAACAAAAAAAAGCGGTGCCAAGACGACCGCGAAGAAAAAGAAGGGATGAGACGATGACCGACAAGAGCAAGGTGTTTGTCTACCCGAAGGATGTCAGCGCTTTCGGCTTCGACTGGGGCAAACTGTCGCTGACGGTGGCGCCCGAGGTGAACGGCGCCATGCGCTTTTCCGGTGGAGTCGTCGACCTTCCATCCGGCAAGGGTCACACGCGCCACAATCATCCAGGTGCGGAAGAGATCATCTTCGTCATATCAGGCAATGGCGAGCAGATGGTCGAGGACGAGGACGGCAATCCGGTCGTTGAGAAGGTTGGCCCCGGCTGCACCATCTATGTGCCGGAAAGCCGCTTCCACTCGACACTGAACACCGGCGATGCGCCGATGCAGCTTTTCGTCGTCTATTCGCCGGCCGGGCCGGAACTGGCGTTGCGCGACCTGCCGGATTTCAGGCTGCTGCCGCCAGGCGCGTGACCTTTTTCTCGGGCAGCGCTGCCCCTCATTGCCCTGCGGGGCATTTCTCCCCGTAAAGGGGAGAAAGGTCGCCCTCGGGGAGAAGGTGCCGGCAGGCGGATGAGGGGCGCCGCCGCCCATTGCGGGAGATTATGCCACCCCGCCCCTGTTCCAGCCCCTGCCCCGGTCGCCGAACATGACGTAGCCGCTATCGGTGACCGCCACCGTGTCCTCGAGCTTGATGAAGCCGCGCGTCGGGTGCAGCATCGTCGTCTCGACCGAGAGCACCATGTTTTTCTCCAGCGGCTTTTCGGCATAGGTGCCTTCATAAGTCACCGGATGATTGGTCATCAGGAACGGCGCCTCATGGGTGATCAGTCCCATGCCGTGGGCGAAGAAATCGGTATAGGGCGCGACCTTCGACGCTTTCAGCACGCCTTGCGCGTAGGAAATCATGTCACCACCCAGCGTGCCGGAGCGTACCTTGGAAAAGGCCGCCTGCTGCACCGCCTCGACTTCGGCCAACAGATCCTCGAGTTCGGCATCCGGCTCGCCCAAAATGCCCATGCGGCAGAGGTCGCCGATATAGCCGTGGTAATTGCCGCCGGAATCGATCGACATCACCTCGCCCTTCTTCCAGGCCTGCGGCGAGCCGGCCCGGTTGTGGCTGGCGCCCAGCGTCAACAGGCAATATTCGAAATGCGCGCCGCGATTGGTCTCCTCGCGCCGCAGCTGCTCGATAATCTCGGTCTTGGTCGTGCCTTCGCGCGCCCAGGCAATCGTTGCCAGCATGGAATCGGTGATCAGTTCAGAGGCGATGCGCAGCTTCTTGAGCTCCGCATCGGTCTTGATCGCCCGCATCCGCTCCAGCATGTCAGTCGCGTCGATCAACTTGGCATCCGGCAGCGCCTTGCGGATCAGCGTGTAGGCATCCGACGGCAGGAAAGCCGGCTCGATGCCGATGCGGGCGTTGCCCTTGCCGATTTTCGCCAGGTGCTCAACCGCGAGATTGGCGGCGTCGAGCGTGCCCCAGCAGGCGGCGTGGAAGGTCGGCGTCCAGAACGGGTTGTTCTGGTGCTCGGCGCCCTCCATGCGGTTGCCGATATAGGCGGCGTGGTCCGGGCCGCCCTTATCGTAGACGACGACAGGCAGATACCGGCTGTGGCCGATCGCGTCCATGGCGGCGAAGAAGATGAACTTGTAGCCGCCAAGCAAATATTGCGTGTTGTGCTTGGAGGTGGCGAGCAGCACATCGATGCCGGCCTCCTCCATCAGCCGATCGACCCTGGCGTGATCGAACGGGATGGTGCTGACGGCGTTCTGACCCGGGGCGACGTTCATCTTTCTCTCCATGAATTCCCTGGCCGCACGATCGGATCGCGGCAGTTCTCAGTCTGGTCTTACCGAGATAAGTCTGGTCCTACCAGATAAGGTCGGCTTGAACCGCTTTCTGTATCTGGTCCAGCGGACGAAATTTTCAAAGCCACGTGAGGATGCGCCAAATCCGTCTCTGGCGAAACCCTCGGCAAGGCTCATAATCACCCTTGCAAGGATGCCGTCCGGTGTCCGAGGGTATTGGCCACCCGGGCCGAATGGCTGAGAGGGACGGAGTTCGATCATGTCAGAGGTCACGATTTCCAGACGCAGCGTGCTTGCCGGTTCGGCACTGCTGCTGGCTTCGACGGCGCTGCCGACGATCGGCTGGGCACAGACGCCGAAGAAAGGCGGGCGGCTGGTCGTCGCCGCCGATTCCGAGCCGCGCAACCTCAACCCGGCGATCGTCGCGTCCAACGGCGTCTTCTTCATTTCGAGCAAGATCGTGGAACCGCTGGCCGAGGCGTCCTTTGACGGCAAGGACGGGCTCGACCCGCGCCTGGCGATAAGCTGGGAGGGCGCCGCCGACGGCTTGTCGGTAACGTTCAAATTGCGCGAGGGCGTCAAATGGCATGACGGCAAACCCTTTACCTCCGCCGACGTCGCGTTCTCGGCGCTGCAGATCTGGAAGCCGCTGCAGAATCTCGGCCGCACCGTGTTCAAGGATCTGGAGGCGGTCGACACGCCGGACGAACTGACGGCGGTGTTCAAATTCGCCAAACCGACACCGTTCCAGCTGATCCGCAACGCCTTGCCGGCGCTGACCAGCGTGGTGCCGAAGCACATCTACGAGACAGGCAAGATCGAAGAGAACCCGGCGAACAATGCGCCTGTTGGCACCGGCCCGTTCAAATTCGCCGAACATAAGCCAGGCGAATATTATCGGGTGGAGAGGAATGGCGATTATTGGGGCAAGGACCAGCCTTATCTCGACGAGATCATCTACCAGGTGCTGCCCGACCGCACCTCGGCGGCAAGCGCGCTCGAGGCCGAAGAGATCCAGCTCGCCGCGTTTTCTGCGGTGCCGCTGGCCGATCTCGACCGCATCTCCAAAGTGCCTGGCCTCAAGGTGATCACCAAGGGCTATGAGGCGCTGACCTACCAGCTCGTCGTCGAGATCAACCATCGCCGCAAGGAACTGGCCGACCTGAAGGTGCGCCAGGCGATCGCCCACGCCATCGACAAGGATTTCGTCGTCAAGACGGTGTTCCTCGGCTATGCCGCCATTGCCACCGGCCCAGTGCCGAAAAACGATCCGCAGTTCTATACCGCCGATGTGCCGACTTATGCCTTCGACGTGGCCAAGGCCAACGCCCTGCTCGACGAAGCCGGCTACAGCAAGGGTGACGACGGCAAGCGCTTTTCGCTGAAGCTGCTGCCGGCGCCCTATTTCAACGAGACCAAGCAGTTCGGCGACTATCTGCGCCAGGCGCTCGCCGCCATCGGCATCGACGCCCAGCTGGTCAACAACGACTCGGCCGCGCATATCAAGGCCGTCTACACCGACCACGCCTTCGACCTTGCGGTCGGGCCGCCGGTGTTCCGCGGCGATCCGGCGATCTCGACCACCATCCTGGTGCAGAGCGGCATCCCGGACGGCGTGCCGTTCTCCAACCAGGGCGGCTACAAGAACGACGAACTCGACGCCCTCATCGCCAAGGCGTCCGAGACGCTCGACCCCGCCGCGCGCACGGAACTTTATAGGGAGTTTCAAAAAAAGGTCGCAGCCGACCTGCCGCTGATCAATGTCGCCGAATGGAGCTTCATCAGCGTTGTCAGAGACACGGTGGGGAATGTCGCCAACAACCCGCGCTGGGCGGTGTCGAACTGGGCGGACACCTGGCTGAAGGGGTGAGCTGCGGGTTAATTGAGATTGACCTTCGCCAATAGGTGAAGTTGGTAATGTCCGTGCTCGACGATACCCCCCTCTGTCCTGCCGGACATCTCCCCCTCAAGGGGGGAGATTGGCTTGCTTTGGCGGCGGCCCTTCCCTCAGCAATGTTTGCGATTGGCGCCACAGCAAGTGACGGCCAATCTCCCCCCTTGCGGGGGAGATGCCAAGTTTTGGCAAAGAGGGCAGGACAGAGGGGGGCGCCTAGGCTCGGCATTTCTGTTGATCGGCCCAAGCAGCCGGCGCCGCCATGACCCGCGCGCTTCTCCTCCTTCGCCGTCGCCTCGTCGGCAGCGTCTTCGTGCTGCTGATTGTCGTGATCGGTACTTTCCTTTTGCTGGAAGCCGCCCCCGGCGACGCGGTCGACGCCTATATCGCCTCGACCGGCGGTGACGCCGGCATGATCGAACTGCTGCGCCATCGCTGGGGCCTCGACCAGTCGGCGCTGACGCGGCTGGCGACCTATCTCTGGGCGCTGCTGCATCTCGACCTCGGCCAGTCGGTGACCTTTTCGCGGCCAATCCGCGACGTCATCCTCGAGCGCCTGCCCAACACGCTGCTGTTGATGGGCAGCGCCACCGCGCTCTCCTTCGGGCTCGGCTCGGCGCTCGGCATCTATGCCGGGGCCAGGCCCGGCGGCTTTCGCGACCGCTTGCTGTCGATCGGCTCGCTGGCGCTCTATGCCGTTCCCGGCTTCTGGCTCGGACTGGTGCTGATCATCGTCTTTGCCGTCGACCTGCGCTGGTTTCCGATCGGCGGCATCGAGAGCATCGCGTCGGCCAAGACCGGCCTCGACCGCGCGGCCGATATCGCCCGCCATCTCGTGCTGCCGGTGTCGGCACTCGGCTTCATCTATCTGGCACTCTATCTGCGCATGATGCGCGCCGGCATGGCCGAGGTCTGGCGGCAGGATTTTGTCCTCGCCGCCCGCGCCAAAGGGCTCTCCCGCCGCCGCATCGTGCTCGCCCACGTTGCCCGCAACGCGTTGTTGCCGCTGGTTACCATGCTCGGCCTGCAATCGGCGCAGATGCTCGGCGGCAGCGTCGTCATCGAAAGCGTCTTTTCCGTGCCAGGCCTCGGCCGGCTGGCGCAGGAGGCGGTGGCGGCGCGCGACACGCCGCTGCTGCTCGGCATCATCCTGGTCAGCGCCGTTCTGGTTGTCGCCATCAACCTTCTCGTCGACATTGCCTACGCCTTCCTCGATCCGCGCGTCGGCGCCAGCGAGGCCGGTGCGTGAGCCGGCTTCGCCGCTTTCTTCGCACGCCGGAAGCGGTCGCCGGCGCGATCATTCTGGCGGCGCTGTTCGCCATGGCGCTGACAGCGCCTTTGTTCTTTCCCGGCGACCCGCAAGCCATTGCCGGGCCGGCATTGCTGCCGCCCTTTCAGGACTGGTCGCTGCCGCTCGGCACCGACCGGCTCGGCCGCGACGTGCTGGCCGCGCTTCTCCACGGCGCCCGTACCTCGCTGGCGGTCGGGCTGGCGGCAGCGGCAGCAGCCCTTGCCGTCGGTGCGATAGTCGGCACGCTGGCCGGCTTTGCCGGCGGTCTCGTCGACGAGGTGCTGATGCGCATCACCGACGCCTTCCAGACCGTGCCGAGCTTCCTGCTGGCGCTGGCTTTCGTCAGCGTCGTCGGGCCGTCGCTCGGCGTCGTCGTTGCGGCGATCGCGCTCGGCGCCTGGACGGGGCCGGCGCGCGTTGCGCGCGCCGAAGTGCTGTCGATCCGCGAGCGCGATTTTGTCGCCGGCGCCCGCGTCATCGGCATGCATCCGCTGGAGATCGCCTTGCGCGAGGTGCTGCCCAACGCATTGCCGCCGGTGCTGGCGCTGTCGTCGGTGATCGTCGCCGCAGCGATCCTCACCGAAGCGGCCCTTTCGTTTCTCGGCCTCGGCGACCCCAACCGCGTGACCTGGGGCGGCATGATCGCCGAAGGCCGCGCCGTGCTGCGCACCGCGCCCTTTTTGTCGATCATTCCGGGCATAGCACTCGTGCTGACCGTGCTCGGCGTCTATCTCGCCGGCGAAGGCGTCGTCGAGACGACAGCGGTGAGAAGGAGCCTGTCATGACGGCGCTGCTTTCGATCCGCGATCTGACGGTGACCTATCGCCGCGACGGCAGCGAGGTGGCGGCGCTGAACCATGTCAGCCTCGATGTCGACGCCGGCGAGCGCTTCGCCATCATTGGCGAGAGCGGCTCGGGCAAGAGCACTCTGGCGCTGGCCATTGCCGCGCTGCTGCCGGCTTCCGGCAGGATTGACGGCCGTATTGATTGGTTTTTGCCATTGTCGCCCTTTGGTGCCAAGGCACCCCCCTCTGTCCTGCCGGACATCTCCCCCTCAAGGGGGGAGATTGGCAGTTTCGCTGTTAGGTCCCCTCCTGCAACCTTGGAGAATGGCGAAGGCGGAGTTGAGAGCGCAATCTCCCCCCTTGAGGGGGAGATGCCAAGTTTTGCCAAGGAGGGCAGGACAGAGGGGGGGCTCACAGAACGCAAGCCTCTAAAATCCGCCGCCAAACCCGGCCACACCCCCCTCGGTGGCCGCGATATCGGCTTCGTCTTCCAGGACCCGTCGGCCAGCCTCGATCCGGTAATGACGGTTGGCGAGCAGATCGCGGAAGTCGCGCACACGCATCTTGGTCTGACTTGGTCGCAATCCCATGCCAAGGCGAAAACCCTGCTCGAACGCGTCCGCCTGCCCGACCCGGACGCCGCTTTGCGGGCCTATCCGCACCAGCTTTCCGGCGGCCAGAAACAGCGCGTGGCGATTGCCGCGGCGATTGCGGCCGGTCCGAAACTGCTGATCGCCGATGAGGCGACCAGCGCGCTCGACACCATCGTGCAGGCCGAGATCGTCGCGCTGATCCGGCAATTGGTGGCCGAAGACGGCATGACGCTGCTGTTCGTCAGCCACGACATCGCGCTGGCCGCCGAGCTGGCCGAGCGCATCGCCGTGTTCCGGCACGGCGAGCTGGTCGAACTCGGCACGACGGCGCAGATCGTCGCTAGTCCGCGCCACGCGTACACAAGGGCGCTGCTTAACGCCCATCTCGGCCTCGACGCCGAACCGCTGCTGCGGCAGGCGGGAGCGTTGCGGTGAGCAGCCCATTGCTGGCCGTTTCCGGCCTGACCAAACGATATCGCCGCGGCGGCAAGACGTTCGCCGCCGTCGATGACATTTCCTTCGAAATCGAGGCCGGCGAGACGCTGGCGCTGGCCGGCCCTTCCGGTAGCGGCAAGTCGACGGTCGCGCGGCTGCTGCTGCGGCTGATCGAACCGGACGCCGGCCGTATCGAGTTTGAAGGTGGCGATTTCCTGTCCCTGAACGGCGCTGCCTTGCGCGCACGGCGCGCGCGTTTGCAAATGGTCTTCCAGGACCCGCTCGCCGCCTTCAATCCGCGCGCCAGCGTGGCGCGTGTGCTTGACGATCCCTTGCGCATCCATGGCATCGCAGCCCGATCAGAACGCCCGCGCCGTATCGCTGCTCTGCTGGAGCGTGTCGGCCTGAGCGTTGATCTCGCCGCTCGCGCCATCCACGAGATCTCGGGCGGCCAGCGCCAGCGCATCGCGATCGCTCGCGCCATCGCCACAAACCCGTCGCTGATCATCCTCGACGAGGCAGTGTCCGCGCTCGACGTATCGGTGCGCCGGCAGATCCTGCAATTGCTGCTCGATCTGCAACGCGAGCAACGGATCGCCTATCTTTTCATTTCGCATGATCTCGGCGTCATCAGCGCCATCGCCCATCGTGTCGTCATTCTCGATGCCGGCCGCGTCGCCGAAAGCGGCAACGCCCGCGCGGTCATCGGTACCCCACAGTCGGCGATCGGCAAGGCGCTGGTGGCGGCAGCGCCAAGACTGAACAGGACCGGCACGCAGGGCGCAGCGGACCGTCAGTAACCCAGCGCGCAACCATCCTTGCGTGGATCGGACGCGCCGGTCAGCGTGCCCTTGTCCCAGTCGATCAGCACCAGTTGGCCGCCGCCATGCGGCTCGGTTGGGATGGACACGTCGTGGCCTCGCTCGCGCAGGCCGGCGATCGCCTCGGCCGGAACGCCACGCTCGGCCTCCACTGCGTTCTGGCGGTAAAACACTCTCGGCGCATCCAGCGCCTCCTGCGGGTCCATGCCGAAATCGATCATGTTGGTGAGCAGGTGGACATGGCCGAACGGCTGGTAGCCGCCGCCCATCACGCCAAACGGCATGACTGCCCTGCCCTTGGCTGTCACCATGCCCGGCATGATGGTGTGCATCGGGCGTTTTCCCGGTGCGATGCGGTTTGGGTGGTCCGCGGCCAGGCGGAAGCTGCTGCCGCGATTCTGCAGGACGACGCCGGTCTTGGGGCCGACCACCCCGCTGCCGAACGAACCAAAGGTCGAGTTGATGAAGCTGACCGCATTACGGTCGCGGTCGACCACCGAGATGTAGACGGTATCGCTCGGCTGGAGATCAAGGCGTGGCAGATGGGCCATTGCGCGCGCCGGATCGATCTCGGCGCGAAGCTGGTCGGCATGGGATCTGGACAACAACTGCTGCACGGGGACATGGACCTGGCCCTGGTCGCCGATGAAATTGTCGCGGTCCTGATAGGCAAGCCGCCCCGCCTCGATCTCGAGGTGAAAGCGCTCGGCGCCGTTCGGCTCCAGCGAGCCGAGCGAAAAGCCCGACAGCACATTCAGCATGATCAGTGCCGTCAGCCCCTGGTTGTTCGGCGGCATCTGATGAATGTCGTAGCCCCGGTAGGATGTGCCGACGGGCCTGACATAGTCGCCCTTCGTCGCCGAAAAATCCTCGAGCGCATGCAGCCCGCCAAGCGCGCGCAGACGCGAAACCATGTCGTCGGCGACCTCGCCATCATAGAAGCCGGCACGTCCGCGGCGCGAGACGATGCGCAGGGTCTCGGCCAGTTGCGGCTGCCGGTGCAGCTCGCCGGCCAGCGGCGCCTTTCCATCCGGCAAAAATATCCGCGCGGCATGTTCGTCGGCGGCCAGCAAGGCAGCACTTTCAGCCCAGTCGAGGGCCACACGGTCTTGGACGACGTAGCCCTGGTCGGCGTAGCGTATGGCCGGCGCGAGCGCGGCGTCGATGCCCTTTTTGCCGTGATCCTCGAGCAGCCGGCACCAGGCGTCGACGGCGCCCGGCACGGTGACCGCGTGCGGACCGGACTCAGGCAGTTCGTCGTGCCCCTTGTCCAGATACCACTGCGCCTCTGCTGCTGCCGGTGCGCGGCCGGAGCCGTTGAAAGCCAGAACCTCGCCTTGACCGTTGGGACAATAGAGGACGAAACAGTCGCCGCCGATACCCGTCGATTGCGGCTCGACCACCGCCTGCACCGCCGCCGCGCACACGGCTGCGTCCATCGCGTTGCCGCCGGACCGCAGCATCTCGATCGCGGCCAGCGTCGCCAGCGGGTGCGATGTCGCGGCCATCGCTTCCGTCGCACGAACCGGCGACCGTCCGGGGAGTTGAAAATCACGCATGCAGTTCAATAGCCTCCGACCAACCAGATGTGAACTGGCAACAGCAGCCAAAGGGCTGCGCCACCGAAAGCAGCACCAACGACGGAACGATCACCATGGCAGCGCTCAACCCCTCGGAAGCTGCCGATCTCAATCAGCGAATCTGAAACTGTCCGTGGTGTAATCGGGGTAGGCATCCAGACTATCGAAAAGCTCTGCCAGGTCAGGGGTATCCGCCAATATTCCGGACAAGACCAGCGCGGTCGCCACGCCGGCACCAATTCCACCGGCGACATCGTGTTCGACGCTGTCGCCGACACAGACCACGCTGCTGCGGTCCGGGTTGCCCGCCAGCGCCAGCGCGGCGTCGAAGATCGGCGTGTAGGGCTTGCCGATGCGGGTGACGCTACCGCCGAGGCTCTCGTAGAGATCCGCAAGCTGGCCGGCGCCAAAGCGAGGCCCCGCTGCCGTCAGCATGATCTTGTCGGGATTGGTGCAGAAGCACGGCACCTGCCGCATCGCTGCCGGCGCAAAAAGTCGGCGATAGTGCTCGATATCGTAGCGGTCGCCCTCGCTGGCGGCGATCAGCACCAGCTCGGCATCGTCGCCGTCGCTGGTCAGGGTAAAAGGCAGGCCTTCAATCGCCGAGCGGTCGCCTTCGCGGCTGATCAGCAGGCACTTTGTGTTTGGGCGCAGCTTTCCGGATATCGCCATTTCGTGGAAGGACCGCCACGCGATCTCGCCGGAAGAGACAAATTGATCCCAGCTTCCTGTTTCGAAGCCGAGCTTCAGCAAGCGGGCCTCATTGGGCCGCGCCCGCCTGCCGGAATTCGAGACCAGCACGATCGTCCTGCCTGCCCGCTTCAGCGCCGACAATGCCTCCACAGCGCCCGGATAGGGGTTCGTACCATCGTGCAGCACACCGAACTGATCGAGCAGGAACACCTGATAGCGCTCAACCAGCGCTCCGATGCCGTCGAGATGTTCAACCGTTTTCGTGCTCACAACAGCCCCGCTGCGATTGCGCCCATCAGCGCCAGCCGCGCCGTGCCGGCGGCCGCCTCGTCCGAAAGCGCCGGCAGAAAATCGACACCCAGCTTGCGCTGCCGGATCGCGGTCCAGGCGACGTTTGCCGCACCGCCGCCGACACTTCTGATCGACGTCAATCGGGGGGCGCCGAGTTCGGCAAGCCGGCGATAGCCGAGCGCCTCGATCGCCGCGATGCCCTCGAACATGGCTTTCAGATAGTCGGCGTCGTCGGCCGGCCGCGGCGTCAGGCGTGGCGGCAGAGCAGGATCGGCCACGGGAAAGCGTTCGCCAACCGCGGGAAGCGGATAATAGTCGAGGCCGGTCTCGTTCATTGGGTCGATCACCGCACTCAATTCGATGATGCGCGCGAGAGAAAAATGCTGCGCCAGCACCTTGCCGCCCGAATTCGACGCACCACCCGCTAGATAAGCATCTCCCAGCCGGTGGCTATAGATGCCGAACTGCGGCGCCGAGATCGGCCGGTCGGAGAGGATCTTGATGGTCAGCGAGGACCCCAGCGCGGTGACGCCGTCGCCAACAGCCGCAGCCCCCGTCGCCAGGAACGACGCGCAGCCATCCGTCGTGCCGGCGACCACGGCGACGTCGCGCGCCAGGCCGAACAGGTCCGCGGCGTTCGCGGTGAGCTTTCCCGTGACATCGCCCGGCTTGACGACACCAGGCAGGAATCCCATGCGCATCCCGGTCGCCGCGATCCAGTCCGGCCAGCGCCGCGCCTCGACGTCGTAGCCGGTTTTCAAGGCATTGTTCTCGTCGCTGATGTCGAAGCGGCCGGAAAACTGTCCCGCGATCCAGTCGGCCTGATGCAGCACCGCGGCGACGCCGGGCTGCCGCTGGGACGACAGCGCCTTGGCGAGACCGGACGTCGCCCCACGGGCTGCGCTCGCGGCCGGCGCCTCGCGCGCGATCACCGCCAGAATGGCGTCGTCGTCGACCTTGTCGTTGTACATCAACGGCTCAGCCAGCGGTCGTCCGGCGCCGTCGACCGGCAGCAGCGTGCCCGAAGTGCCGTCGACGGCGATCGACAGCACCGCCGCGCGATCGATGCCCGAAAGCAGTTCCGCCAGCGCCGCGCCGACCGCTGACCACCATACGGAGGGGTCGCGGGCATTCTGGCCAAATCTGTCGAGTGGAACGGCGGAACGCGCGGCAATCGAAAAGTCCGGCCGCATGGCGACGGCGCGGGCGCCTGATGTGCCGATGTCGATTCCGATCGAAAGCGGGCCGGTTGACAACGCCATGTCAGCTGCCGGCTGCATTGAGTTTCTGGCGGTACTGCTCGGCGTCCCAGTTGATCAGTTCGTCGTTCTCGGCTGATGTCAGATAGTTCAGCTTCGCCGCGACGTCGACCCGAGCCGTCACGTCGGCGAGGCAGCGTTGCATGGCGTTGGCGCCGGCACTGGCGTCGCCGCGCATCAGCACGCCAAGCCCGGGAAACAGGATCGCCACCGGTGCCGTGCCGCACCGTTCGGTGACACGCATCACGTCCTCACCGGGTCTCGCCACGACCGAACCCTGGCCGAGAAAGATGACGTGATCGGGATAGAGGCTGCCTCCCGACGCCATGCGGCAGCTGTCAGGATCGATCGCGACGGCATGCGCTTCGACATCCGCCGGCAGCCTGTGACCGGTGCGTCCGATGAGCGTCGTCAATGCCGCGATGTCTGGCTCCGCCACCTCGCGGGGCGGCCGCGCCAGCAACCCTGTGACGCGACGCAGCAGCGCCTCCGCGCCGGCGACGGTCTCGGCTGCGACGACCAGGCCATGGTTGGCAAGGATCAGCACATCGACCCCGGGCCGAAGGCGCTCGGCAATGCCCTGGGCAAGCGGCAGGCCCGGCCGGCGATAGGGAACATACGCCCATTCGAGGCCATCGAGGCGCTTGGCGACTTGAGCCTCGCAGTCGGCCTGCACGGCAAGCGAAATGGTATCGACGCAGTGGACATGCAGAACGACGCGCTGCGGCATCAGCGCGTGAACCGTGGTCTCGATCGAAGGACGCAGCTTGCGGGCATTGAGCGCCTCGATGGCGAAACCCTGGGGCTGATCCGCGGCCGGGTCACGCTGTTCGACAGCCCTGAGCAGCGGCGGGATCGCCACCGGGACCATGATGTCCTCGGCGAGCGCGTCCTTCAACCAGGTGCCGGAAGCCTTGATCCAGAGCGTGTCGCCGGCTTTCAGCGACGTGTTGCCGCCCGCGGCCTGGGTCAAGTGCGGGTCGCGCCCGATGCTGGCCGAAAGCGACCGCAAAGCGCCCAACTCCTGCGCATCCGCATTGATTGCCATCGAAACTCCTTCACAAACCGGCCGCCTAGCCACGGCTTTGGATCCCGGTAGCCGGGACAGCGAGTGACGCTGGTATCGCAGCGGCGAGTAAGTTACGTCAATAGTGATCTTATCCCACCAAATCAAGCTTGCAATCTGATCTGCGTTGAGTAAGTTGCACCAATTGCCGTGGCAAGATGGCATTTCGGGAGGGTATCCGTTGAGCGACTCCGGCCGCCAGCGTCAGATCGTCGAGCTGTTGCGGGATCGCCCCTTCGCCTCGGTGCGCGAGCTGCAGGAGCGGCTCGGCGTATCGGCTGCGACGGTGCGGCGCGATATCGACAAGATCGACGAGGCCGGCGAAGCACGCAAGGTCTATGGCGGCATCTCGGCGCTCGATGGCGCTGCGCAGGCGGGCGTCGCCTATGCCCGGCCCTACGACGAGAACCGCGATCTCGCGGTCGAGGCCAAGCGGCAGATCGCCGCTCTCGCGGCGACCATGGTGCGCGATGGCGACGCCGTCATCGTGCATGGCGGTTCGACCTGCTTCCATCTCGGCGTCAAGCTCGCTGACCGCAACATCCGGCTCTATACCAACTCGATGCCGCTCATCGCCTATTTGAGCGACCACGGCCATTGCAGCCTGACCGTTGCCGGCGGCGAACTGCATCGCGAGCCTGGCATCATCCATTCGCTCACCCAGACGGTGCCGTTCTACGCATCGAAGTTCTTTCTTGGCGCGCAGGGCATCGGCCCGGAGGGCGTGCTGGAATCGCATCCGCTGCTGGTCCGCTCCATCGCCGAGCTCAGCCTATGCGCCGACCAGATCGTGGTGCTGGCCGACAGCCGCAAACTGTCGATCCATGCGCGCAACGTCGCGCTGCCCTTGTCGCGCATCGGCACGCTGGTGACCGATGACGGCCTTTCCGATGCCGACGCACGCATGCTCGAAAACGCCGGCGTCATGGTGCGGATCGCCTCTGCCTCGGGAGCCGTCCAGTGAAGGTGGCTGTCCTCGACTTCGGCAAGACCAACTCGAAGCTGTTCGTCTTCGGTCAGGACGGGCAGATTCTAGGTGAGCGCCGGACCCAGCCGAACTGGACGCGCGAAGGCGGCTTCAGTGTGCTCGACGAAGCAGCGCTTCACGATTGGGCGGCTCGCGCCGTCGGCGAAGCGGTCGACGTCCATGGCATAGAGGGCTTAATGGTTTCGGGCCATGGCTGCACCTTTGCCCTGGTCGACGATGCGGCGCTGACGCATCCGATACTCGACTACGAGCAGGAGCCGCCGGCCGAGATTGCCGCGCAGATCGATCGCCGCATTCCGGATTTCGCCGAGACCTTCTCGCCGCGCCTGCCGCTCGGCTTCAACTATGGTCGCCACATGCTGTGGCTGAAGACGGTGCAACCAAGCGTATTCGCCGCCGCCAAATCGATCCTCGGTTATCCCCAATACTGGAGCTGGCGCTTTGGCGGCCGGGCGGTCTCGGAGGTGTCCTATCTCGGCTGCCACTCGCATCTGTGGGCGCCGCGCAAGCGCGATTTCTCCACGCTGGTCGACGCCGAGGGATGGCGCGGCCAGATGCCCGCCTTCGAGCGTGCCGGCGCGGTCATCGGCGAGCAGCGCTTCGGCGGGGCGACACGGCCGATCGCCATTCACAACGGTGTCCATGACAGCAATGCCGCGCTCCATGCCTATCGCCGGCAGGCGCTTGGCCCGGTCACCGTCGTCTCGACCGGCACCTGGGTCGTGGTGCTCAATCCGCACTGCCCGCTCGACGCGCTCGATCGCGACCGCGACATGCTGGTTAATGTCGATGTCGACGGCGGCCCGGTGCCGACCATCCGCTTCATGGGCGGCCGCGAATTCGCGACGATCAGCGCCGGCTGGCAGGGCGCAATCGACCGCTCCACAGTACAGCAGGTGATCGGCGCCGGCATCATTGCGCTGCCGAGCTTCGCGCCAGGTGGGCCGATGCCTGGCCATCGCGGCGAACTGGTCGGGCGCGCACCCACCGCGGAGGAGCGCGCGGCCGTGGCGCTGCTCTACGTCGCGCTGATGGTCGATCTGTGTCTCGACCTGATCCATTCGAACAACACGGTGATCGTCGATGGCGGGCTGAACAGTGGCGGCCTGCTTGCCAGCCTGCTGGCGCAGCTGCGTCCCGGCCAGGCCTTCATGCAGGGCGCCACGCTGGAGGGCAGCGCCACCGGGGCGGCGGCTCTGGCCTTCGAGAGTGTTGGACGCGAATTTGCCGCCGAGGCGCCGGAGCCGGTACGCGCCTCGAGCTTCACCGAGCTTGCCTTCTATCGCGATAGCTGGCGCGGTCTCGCCGCCGACCGAGGCGTCGCTGATGCCGCAGCGGGAGGCGCGCGATGACCGCCGCTGCCCGGATCGAAACCGTGCGCCAGCCGGTGCTGGAGATGCGGCACATCTCCAAGACGTTCGGCCCGATTCGCGCCTTGCAGGACGTATCGCTGACCGTCCACGCCGGTGAACTGCACGCGCTGATGGGCGAAAACGGCGCCGGCAAGTCGACGCTGATGAAGGTGCTGTCCGGCGCCTATCGGCCTGATGCCGGCGGCGAGATTCTGATCGACGGCACACCGGTCGCCACCGGCGACCCGATCAAGGCACGCGCCAACGGCATTGCCGTCATCTATCAGGAGCTGTCGCTGGCGCCCAACCTGACGGTCGCGCAGAACATCTTCCTCGGCAACGAGCCGAGACGGTTCGGCATCGTCGAGCGCGACCAGTGCAATCGCCGCGCCAAGGAGATCATCGCACGGCTCGGCGTTTCCTTCTCGGCGCGCGCCTCGGTCTCCAGCCTGTCGCTTGGCGAACGCCAGATGGTCGAAATCGCCCGCGCGCTGTCGACCAGCGCGCGCATCATCGTCATGGACGAGCCGACCACCTCGCTGACCTCGCGCGAGACCGACAGGCTGTTCGAGGTGATTGCGACGCTGAAGGCGCAGGGCATCGCCATCATCTACATCAGCCACCGCATGGAGGAGGTCTACCAGCTTGCCGACCGCGTCAGCGTGCTGCGCGACAGCGGCTATGTCGGCACGCTCGAACGCGCCGATCTGAACGCCTCGCGCCTCGTCTCGATGATGGTTGGCCGTGACCTGTCCGCCTTCTACAAGAAGGATCACCGCCCGCCGGACAGCAAGCGCGCGATCGCAATGTCGGTGCGCGACATGTCGGACGGCAATCTCCTGAAAGGCTGCTCCTTCGACCTGCACAAGGGCGAAGTCTTGGCGCTGGCGGGTCTGGTCGGCTCCGGCCGCACCGAACTCGCGCGGCTGATCTTCGGCGCCGACAGGCACACATCAGGCACGCTGGAACTCGACGGCAATCCGATAGCCATCGGCTCGCCGCGCGAGGCGCTGGATGCCGGCATCGCCTATCTTACCGAAGACCGCAAGGAACTCGGCCTGTTCCTTGACATGTCGATTTCCGACAATATCAGCATGGGCGTGCTCGCCAGGGACGCGCAGGCCGGCGGCCTGCGCGACTTCGCCACGGCCGAAAGGCGCGCCGCCAAGGCCGTTTCCGACCTCTCCATCCGCAGCAGGTCGGTGCAGGCCAATGCCGGCTCGCTGTCGGGCGGCAACCAGCAGAAGGTGCTGCTCGCCCGCCTGCTCGAAACCGAGCCGCGGGTCCTCATCCTCGACGAACCGACCCGCGGCGTCGATGTCGGGGCGAAGTCGGAAATCTACCGGCTGATCGATGATCTTGCCAAAAAGGGCATCGCCATCCTGATGATCTCCAGCGAACTGCCGGAGGTGATCGGCGTCGCCGACCGCGTGCTGGTGATGCGCGACGGCATTATCGCTGGCGAGGTGACCGCATCCGAAGGCCAGCCGCTCAGTCAGGAGGCAATCATGGAACTCGCAACGGGAGCGGCCAAGGGATGACCGACAAGAGCGGCCTGGGCATGACCGACAAGGCAACCGGGATGAGTGCGGGTGACCAGGCGGTCGGCAGGAGCCGGCGGCTGCGCACCGCCTTCGCCGCGCTTGGCATGCTGCCGGTCCTGATCCTTTTGGCGGCCGGCTTCCAGATCATGAACCCGCGCTTCCTCACCGAGACCAACCTGTTGATCGTCACCCAGCAGTCGTCGATCAACATCGTGCTCGCAGCCGGCATGACCTTCGTCATCCTGACCGGCGGCATCGACCTGTCCGTCGGCTCCATTCTTGCCGCCTCGGCGATGGTGGCGGTGATGGTGTCGCTGGTGCCGGAGTGGGGCATGCTCGGCGTGCCGGCGGCCATTCTGGTCGGCCTCGGCTTCGGCGTCATCAATGGGCTGCTCGTCGCCTACATCAAGCTGCCGCCCTTCATCGTCACGCTGGGTTCGCTGACCGCCGTGCGCGGCGTCGCCCGCCTGCTCGGCCAGGACACCACGGTGTTCAACTCGGACCTGCCGTTCGACTTCATCGGCAACGGGTCGCTGTTCGGCATCCCCTGGCTGGTCATCATCGCTCTGTCGGTCGTGGTGCTGTCCTGGCTGGTGCTCAAGCGCACCGTGCTCGGCACCTGGATCTATGCCGTCGGCGGCAATGCCGAGGCCGCCCGCCTCACCGGCATCAAGGTGCCGCTGGTGCTGCTCTTCGTCTACGGCGTTTCAGGCCTTCTCGCCGGCCTTGGCGGCGCCATGTCGGCGGCCAGGCTCTACGCTGCCAATGGGCTGCAGCTTGGACAGTCCTACGAACTCGACGCCATTGCGGCAGTCATTCTCGGCGGCACCAGCTTCGTCGGCGGCGTCGGCTCGATCTGGGGCACGCTGATCGGCGGCCTGATCATAGCGGTGCTCTCCAACGGGCTCATCCTGGCCGGCGTCTCGGACATCTGGCAGTACATCATCAAGGGATTGGTCATCATCGTGGCGGTCGCCCTCGACCGCTACAGGCTCCAGGCGGGAGCAAGAACGTGATTGACCTAGTCGCCGGCGTCATCGACCCGGTTCATGTGTAACGCACCGTGAGAGGCGCGGGGCATCAGGAGGAAAACAATGAAGACCATCGCTAAACTGCTCTGCGGCGTTGCCCTCGCGGCCGTCGCCGTCGCACCGGCCTCGGCCAAGGACCTGAACAAGGTCGGCATCTCGGTCGGCCTGCTCGGCAACCCGTTCTTCGTCGCCACCATCAAGGGCATCGAGGACGCCGCCAGGAAGATCAACCCGAACGTCGAGGTGACGTCGGTGTCGGCCGACTACGACCTCAACAAGCAGGTCTCGCAGGTCGACTCGTTCATCGCCGCCGGCGTCGACGTGATCATGCTCAACGCCGTCGACGCCAAGGCGATCGCGCCGGCGGTGAAGAAGGCGCAGGCGGCCGGCATCGTGGTTGCCGCATTCGACGTTTCGGCGCCGGGCGCCGACGTCACTGTGATGACCAACAACGTCAAGGCCGGCGAAGCGGCCTGCCAGTATCTGGTCGACCACACCGGCGGCAAGGGTGACTATGTCATACTGAACGGGCCGGCATCATCGTCGATCCTGGAGCGGGTGAAGGGCTGCAAGGACGTGCTGGCAAAACACCCGGACATCAAGATCCTCTCCGACGACCAGAATGCCGAAGGCTCGCGCGACGGCGGCCTGAAGGTGTTCCAGTCGCTGCTGACCCGCTTCGACAAGATCGACGCGGTGTTCGCCATCAACGACCCGACGGCGATCGGCGCCCAGCTTGCGGCCAAGCAGCTCAACCGCTCGGAGTTCATCTTCACCGCGGTCGACGGCGCGCCCGACATCGAGAAGGAACTCTCTTCCGGCACTTCGATGATCAAGGCCTCGGCCTCGCAGGATCCTTACGTCATGGCCGGCCAATCGCTGCAGATGGCAGCTGAAGTGCTCGCCGGCAAAAAGCCGGCCGAGGCCACGGTGCTGCTCGACCCGCAGCTGATCACGGCAGAGAACCTGAAGGACTATAAGGGCTGGACCGCGGCCCGCTAGCTAAAGCCTCCCAAGGCTGGTGGGGGGGGGGGGGGGGGGGGCCCCCCCCCCTTTTTTTTTTTTTTAATTTTTTTTTTAAGTGGGGGCATTATTGTGGTGGGGGGGTGGGTGGGGAGGGTGGGGGGGGGG